>NZ_CAWUDO010000009.1:0-152249 GCF_963920935.1 Nostoc sp. CCY 9925
TAGCCATTAACGATTCCACCTATATTCAGATGGAAATTCCAGATGATATGGTGGGTGAACTATCGACTTTAGAAACTTCAGAATTACCCCAAGCACAGACAGATGATTTGTTTGGCTCCTTTGATGAAAATCCACAACTGCTGTTTGAGGATGTAGCCATTAACGATTCCACCTATATTCAGATGGAAATTCCAGATGATATGGTGGGCGAACTATCCGCTCTAGAAACTTCCACTTTATTCCAGACAAACTCAGAAGTTTTATATCTTGAAAATAATAATTTAGACACTGCTTTTGAATTTGCAGAAAATAGAGGTCTAGAAAGTGCGGAACTAAGTTTTACGAATGATTTATTGTTTACCGAAACTCCTTTGTTAGAAGTAAAAGCGGCAATAATTGACTCGTCATCTGTAAAAGAATTAACACAAACGATTATTCCAGAAAGTGTAGAAACAGATGAAAATCTAGAAGCGAATTTATTCAATTTAGGAGAGATATCTAAAACCGCACCAGTGTTAGAGTCAGAAAATGCTGTTGCTTTGACTGAAGAATTGACGGAAACAGAAACAGTTGAAGAAGTTGCTCCAGAAGATGAATTTGCAAACTTGGAAGCATTATTAGGAGAGGAAGTAGCACCTGTTTCTAAAGCTAAGGAGATACCAGAAGTAGATTTTGCTGCTTTGGAAGAATTGCTGGGTACAGAGAAGAATGAGGCTGCTGCATCTAGCAATGTCTACGACGGGCTACGCCAACGCCAGCCCTTGATTCAACCAGTCTCAGCGAAAACCTCCGCTCCACCACGGGTAGATGAATTTAGCGATTTGGAGAAGTTGCTGGCAGAAGCAGATCAAACAATATCACACTCAGCGCTGGCAAAATCGAATACCACTAAAACTCCACGTCCCTCTACTCGTCGTACTGCGAGATTTGAAGAAACGATGAAGGTTCCAGTTAAGCAACTGGACGATATGAGTAATTTGGTTGGGGAATTGGTGGTAAATCGCAATACTTTAGAGCAGGATCACGAACGGCTGCGGCAATCACTAGATAACTTGCTGATTCAGGTACAACAACTCTCAGATGTGGGAGCGAGGATGCAAGAGTTGTACGAGCGATCGCTTTTGGAAGCTTCTCTGTTAGCGGGACGCAAAACTAAAGACTCTGGCTTTGATTCTCAGGACTCTAATTCTGACAGAGGCTTTAGCGAGCTAGAAATGGATCGCTTTACTCCCTTCCATACACTCTCTCAGCAGATGATTGAGCGCATTGTCCGAGTGCGTGAGTCAGCTAGTGACATTGATTTTGTCACCGAAGAAACCGAACGAGTAGCAAGGCAATTCCGCCAGGTAACCACCCAGCTACAAGAAGGACTTACAAGAGCGCGAATGGTACCTTTTGCCCAAACAATCGATCGCTGGCGGCGGGGTGTGCGCGACAATGCCATCAAGTGTGGCAAACAAGTGGAGTTGGTAATTGAAGGTGGCGATACCTTAATTGACAAGATGATTTTAGATCATCTCAGCGATCCGCTAACGCACATGCTCAATAATGCGATCGCTCACGGTATTGAAACCCCAGAACAAAGACAAGCTACTGGTAAGCCACCTGTGGGAATCATTACTATCCGTGCCTTCCACCAAGGCAACCAAACTGTGATTTCTGTAGGTGATGACGGTGCAGGTATCGATCCGGCACGGGTTAAGGCTAAGGCAATCAAAATTGGCATGATTACGGAAGCCCAGGCAAAAACCATGTCTCGCCTGGAAGTCTACGACTTACTATTCCAATCTGGTTTTAGCATCAAAGACCAGGCAGATGAAATTTCTGGTCGCGGTGTGGGTATGGATGTAGTACGTTCTGCCATTAGCGAAATTCGCGGCACAGTCAACACCGATTCTGCAATTGGCAAGGGAACCACTTTCACAATTCGTTTGCCACTGACTTTGAGTATTTGTAAAGCTCTGTGTTGTGTCTCCGATAGAGCGAGAGTTGCTTTCCCGATGGACGGTGTAGAAGATACCCTCGATATCCCAGTTAAAAATATTCAGCATAACGCCAATGGACAATCATTTATTTCTTGGCGCGATACCCTGTTGCCATTCCGACCTTTGAAGGAACTTTTAACCTTCAATCGCCAGATTAGTCGCGGTAATGTGTATGGCGGCACCAGAGATGATGATATGGTTTCTGTAGTTGTGGTGCGATCGGCAAATACCCTGATTGCCCTACAAATTGACTTGGTGTTGAGCGAACAAGAAATTGTAATTAAGCAATTTGAAGGCCCAGCACCTAAACCCATCGGCGTGGCTGGTGCTACAGTTCTCGGTGATGGTCGCATTATGCCCATCGCTGACGTGCTAGAAATCATCGACATCTTCCAAGGACGAATTTCTACACAAATTGGTGGTAGTTCTTGGCAACAGAAATCAACTCCCACAGACACTCCTGCTGCGAAGATCGATCCAACTGTGCTGATTGTTGATGACTCAATCACAGTCCGAGAATTGCTCTCTCTGACCTTCAACAAAGCAGGTTATCGTGTAGAACAAGCGCGTGACGGTCAGGAAGCTTGGGATAAACTCCGCTCTGGTCTGCCTTGCGACATCGTATTTTGCGACATTGAAATGCCCCGTTGCGACGGTCTGGAGTTACTATCTCGCATTCAGAAAGACTCTAACCTCAACCACCTACCCATCGCCATGCTTACCTCACGGGGTGCAGACAAGCACAGACAAATGGCAGTTCAACTCGGTGCAAGTGGCTACTTTACCAAGCCTTATCTTGAAGAAGCGCTACTAGAAGCTGCATCACGGATGCTCAAAGGAGAGAAGCTTGTTAGCTGAAGCAACCAAAAGGCTCGGATTTTACGCAGGCAAAACTCTACACCATCGGTCAGAATTTAAGATAAAGCGCATTTTGTCAATGAGTTAAAATACTCAAAATAAATTAATGAAAATGATAATCGTGTGCGAAAAAAGGAGGCGATCGTCGCTCGCCCCCTTACTCGGTATTTGATTATCATTATCGTTAGAGGTTTAACAGCTAAAATGTGAGACAAAAAAGTATTGTAACTAGGACTTACGCATTGACAGAAAAGCCAAAATGACAGGTATAGTTTTCAAGGGTTTTAGTGAGATTTTGAATGATATTTTAGCGATCGCCAGCAATCTAAAGTGACATCTAAACTCCTGAAACAACGTATTTACGTTAATTCACAAGATAGTTCTTTTGTACAGTGCGTAAGTTCTAGTAACGAGAGGATAACTTTGTCAAAAATGAGTTTCATTTGAATGAAAATTTTCTGTAACCGAGACTAAATATCTATTCCTTAATGTATTAATGTAGTATCTGTAAAAAAGTCATTTAAGTAAGAAAAGTAGGATGTTTCGGGATTTTCATTGATTATCGTACTGGATATTGATACATTCATAATGCAGTTAATAGTGCATTTTTATGTTTTTAAGTTAAGTAACAGCAAAATTAAATCAAAACCGTCCGACATCGAAAATCTGCAAGCTCCAGAAATCGAGGAACTTGATGACTCTCAAGTGTCGGCAGTAGTCGGAGGGGCGCTTGCGTTTTAGGCAAAGAATGTTTCTCTCGCTCAGAGCCTGACACAGCTAAAAAAAACTGTTCAAAACTAGTTGTAGCAGCCATTTCACAAAAAATGGCGGAATTTTTCACGAATCCTTGCAATACCCGCAATCCGCTTGCAGGCATCGCGGGGGGTTAGAAATCACTCTGTGAAAAATCATTGATTACAAGTAATTGGAAATTATTTAATGAAAGCATTACTGGCTGAAGCTACATGGACACCTAAGAAACAAAACCTTAACAAAAACTTAGGTGTTGTAGGGAGCCTTGCTTGGAAAGATCCACAATTTAAAATTGTTGATAAAAGCTTCCCTGTTCTTAGGCATGATGAAGTTTTAGTAAGGGTTAAATATTGCGGTGTCTGTGGGTCAGATATTCACGTTTATGAGACAGATAAAGAAGGGTATATTCTATTTTCTGGCCCTACCAAGTTACCCGTTGTTTTAGGACATGAGCTTTCAGGTGAAATCGTCGAAGTTGGTAAAGAAGTTAAAGGATTTTCCCAGGGTGATATCATAACTACAGAAAGCATTTTATGGTGTGGGCACTGTACACCTTGCCGCACAGGAATGCCTAATCAGTGTGAAAATGTAGAACTGTTGGGATTAACAGTAGATGGTGGCTTTGCTGAATATATAACTCTCAAAGCAAAATATTGTTGGAAACTTAATCACTTACAGGAAAGATATTCCTTTGAAAAGGTTTGTAAAATAGGTACTTTAATAGAACCTATCGGTTGTGCTTATAACGGTATCTTTATATCGGGAAACGGTTTCTTACCTGGTGCATTTGCCATAGTCTATGGTGTAGGAGCAATTGGACTAGGTGCTGTGATGTTACTTAAAGCAGCAGGCGCAGCAATAGTAATAGCAGTTGATTCTATTGAAGAAAGACTCAATCTTGCTAAATCAATGGGAGCTGATTACGCTTACAATATAGCCTCCACAAATGATTTTTCGGAGATGGTTCAAGAAATTACAGGAGGTTGGGGAGCCGATATCCAAGTTGAAGCCGCAGGAGCAGCTAAATATACCATCCCAATGATGGAAAGAAATATTGCCAAAAGAGGAAAAATTATTTATTTAGGTAGGGCAGAGTCAGAAGCATTTATAGATTTGAATAGTCTTGTAAGTGGGGCACATACAATAGTAGGTTCTCGCGGACATTCTGGGTATGGCATATTTAATAACGTAATCACCATGATTCACAAAGGAAAACTTTGTGGAATTGAAAAACTTGTAACTTCATCTTTACCTTTTAAAGACATCTTAAATGCTTTCAAGTCTTCGCGTTCCAGAAAAGATGGAAAAATACTAATTAATATGCACTCTGTATAAGATAATCAGAAAATTGTTACTTTTCTAGCTGAGTTATTACCTGTGGTATTAATATCATTGGTGCATTTCACCCTCTAATATTGTTGGCTACTCCAGCATACTATTAGGAGTTTAAAACAAGCGATTAATTACCTTACCTTGAATTTTTGAAAGTAGCCTTTAGCAATGAACAAAACTTTATTTCATCTTACCTTTCCTGTGACAGACCTTGCTCTGGCAAAAACGTACTATGTTGATGGTTTGGGTTGTATTCCTGGTCGAGAAAACCGTCAACTTTTAATTCTTAATCTCCACGGGCATCAATTTGTTGCTTTCTTGACAAAAGAAACTCTTGTACCTCAACCTATATACCCCAGGCATTGCGGAATTGTCTTTAGCTTAAAAAGTGATTGGGAAGAAGTACTTTCAAGGGCAGAGCAACAAAACCTCACTTTTAGACAAAAACCCGAACTCCGTTTTGCTGATTCTTTTATAGAGCATGACACGTTTTTTTTAGAAGATCCTTTCTATAACTTGATAGAGTTTAAACATTATCGTCATCCAGAAGCAATCTTTGGGTATTATGATTATACGCAAATAGAAGAACGGGTTTGACAGGGGTTAAAATAATTAGTAATTTGTAATCAAGTTCCTACGTCGCAAACGTAATTCGTGATGAAAGTAGTAGGAAATTTATTTACAACTAATTCAAAATCACCAATTTTACAATTTGGTGTGGTGTTGCGCTGAAAATAACGAATGACGAATTAGCTAAATATCCAATCGCATCAGCTAACTAATTCCAAATGTTAGGAAATAATGACTTGCAAAACCGATGGATTCATCGCTATTTCAGATTAGCGATCGCCAATATGCTCTCCAATTTAATGGTGCCGTTGTCTGGAATGGTTAGTGTTTCCTTTTTAGGACACTTGCAAGACATTCGTCATTTAGCTGGCGTTGCACTGGGGACAGTTCTGTTTAATTACTTCTATCGAACATTCAATTTTTTGCGTCTCTCTGTGACTGGCACAACTGCCCAGGCGACTGGAAGGAGCGATCGCGAGGAAGTACTACTGCTAGGCTTACGGAATGTTTTAATTGCCCTCAGCTTGGGATTTGCTGTTTTGCTCCTACAATACCCACTGCGAGAGTTGGGGTTTATTGTCTTGAACAATGCTCCAGAGGTGAAAGCGGCTGGAGTGGACTACTTCAACATGCGGATTTGGGGTGTACCTGCGGTTCTGGTGAATATGGTGCTGTTCGGCTGGTTGATGGGGCGCGAACAGAGTGGGAAAGTGTTGGCCTTGTCGGCTTTTGGTAACATCCTTAACATCGTCTTAAGTTACCAGATGATTCTGCGAGCGGGTTGGGACAGCATGGGAGCAGGCTTGGCACAAGCTTTGAGCCAATTTCTCATGATGGTGCTTGGACTAATTTGGGCCAAGAGTGAAATCCAGTGGCAAGAGATCCGTGCCGTCGCGCCTCAGCTTTGGAATCAATCTGCTTGGAATGAGACTTTTGCCTTGAGTCGGGAGCTTTTTGTGCGGACACTGGCAGTTGGGTTTACCTTTTGGGCTTTTACGAATCTGTTTGCTGGGATGGGAAGAATCGCCTTTGCGGAAAATGTCTTGCTGCTTGAGTTCATGACGCTAGGAATTCAAATACTCAATGGCTTGTCTTATGCAACAGAAACCTTGACAGGCAACTTTCATGGCACAAACGAGCAGAAGCAGATGGTACCACTGCTTGGCGTTTCTGTAGGCGTAACTCTGATGTTTGCAGTTACCATGTCCCTTACCTGCATCCTGTTTCCTCAGACGGTATTTGGGCTACTCACAAATCATACGGAAATAACCACCCAGATTGATCGCTATATTCCCTGGCTAATGAGTGTACTGGCGCTGTATGCCTTCGTCGTCTCAATTGAGGCTTATTTCTTTGGTTTGGCAGAAGCATTAATACTCCGGAATGCGGCTTTTATTGCAACTGGGTTAGGGTTTATTCCCACAGCAGCCCTGGCTTGGAAGTTACAGAGTGTCCATCTGTTGTGGTTGGCGATGTCTTTGTTCATGGTGACTAGGGTTGTAGTGCAGGGAATTCAGATCCCTAGAACCTTGAAACTAGCGAGAGAAGATATTGTTCCTGCTCAAAAGACTCAAGCTTCATGAAATTTCACGAAAGCAGCTAAGGCAAATTAATTGTGCTACCCGAACGACTGCCGCTGTCAGTGTTGGGACAACTCATGTCACCCTTTAGCAACGGTCTTAGGTTTTGCTTTTAAGATATTTTATAGTACAATTGTTCTATAAAGTGAAATAGCACGTATTCGCCCCGCCTTATGACGGGGTTTTTTCTTTGAGAACGATTATCCAAAAATTGGTTGTAGATTTAAAATAAAACCAGAGAGAACACCTTCACCAGATAAACTTGTGGGAGATTGTAAAACTTCAGGTACTTGATTAGGGCGATAAATTTCTACTTGTTTATCTTTGGGATTAATTAACCAACCCAGTTGTAAGCCATTTGCTAAGTATTCCTGCATCTTAGCTTGAGTATCTTCCAGATTGTCAGTTTCAGAAACCAGTTCCACAGCAAAATCTGGACACAAGGGGAGAAATTTTTTTCTTTGTTGTGGTGTGAGAGTATTCCATCTTTCTATCCTTATCCAAGAAGCATCGAGGGAACGAGTTGCACCATTGGGAAGTTTAAAACCAGTGGAAGAATCAAAAGCTTTACCTAAATTATTTTTGCTGTTCCAAAACCAGAGTTGTCCTAATAAATCAAAATTATGATTACCCGTTTCTCCTCCTGTAGGTGGCATGATTACTAGTTCTCCATGAGCCGTTAATTCTAAGCGTAAATCTTTATTGACAGCAATAATTTGTTCAAATTCTTCATCCGTAAATTGGAGATTAGCCGGTAACTGTAAAGTTAAAAAAGTCATAATTAATTCGTCTCCACTGAATCGCAAAATTACTTAATTGGTCATTAGCAAAGAACGAGGAACTAATGACTAATGACAGTCTTCAGCAAATAATCTGCAACTTGGGTGCACATTAGCTTAGTATATACTCCAAATCTTGAGTCTATCTTTGTAATATGTTAAATAGTACTTTTAACCTGATATTATGCCGTCGTCTGAAAAATCCCTCACTTACCCATCCAGCCACAAAAGCAATCAAGTCGATAACTACCACGGTAATGTAGTTACAGATGCTTACCGTTGGTTAGAAGATCCTGATTCCCCAGAAACAAGGACTTGGATTGAGTCACAAAATCAGGTTACTTTTGGCTACTTGGGTGAAATTCCTACTAGGGAAAAAATTAAACAACGTCTGACTAAACTTTGGGATTATGAAAAATATAGTATCCCCTTTAAAGAAGGCGAACAATATTTTTATTTCAAAAATGATGGGCTGCAAAATCAAAGTGTCTTCTACACCCTAAAATCTCTTGATACTGAACCCAGAGTTTTACTGGACCCTAATAAATTATCAGAAGATGGTACTGTTGCACTTTCGGGATTATCAATTAGCGAGGATGGTAAACTTTTAGCATACGGTATTTCTACATCTGGTTCTGATTGGCAAGAGTGGAAAGTCCGCGATATTGAAACTGGAGAAGACTTACAAGACTATTTGAAATGGATTAAATTTTCTGGTGCATCTTGGACACACGATCGCCAAGGTTTTTTCTACAGTCGCTACGATGAACCGAATGAAAAAACTCGATTAGAAGATGTTAATTATTATCAAAAACTTTACTATCATCAACTAGGTAAACCCCAATCAGAAGACGTATTAATTTACCATCGTCCTGACCAAAAAGAATGGGGTTTTAGTGGTGGTGTAACTGAAGATGGGCGCTATCTCATAATTTCTGTTTGGCTGGGAACTGATTCTAAAAATTTAGTTTTCTACAAAGACTTGACTAATCCCAATGCTGAAGTTGTAGAACTAATTAACGAGTTTGAGGCAGATTACAGCTTTATCGATAATGATGGTAGCGTCTTTTATTTTCGCACAGATTTAAATGCCCCACGGGGAAGATTAATAGCCATTGATACCAACAAACCTGCACCAGAAAATTGGCAAGAAATTATTCCCCAGTCAGCAGAAACTTTGGAAAGTGTTGGTATTCTCAATAACCAATTGGTTGCTGATTATTTGAAAGATGCTCACAGCCAAATTAAAATTTTTGACCTCAAGGGTGAATTTATACGCGAGGTAGAATTACCGGGACTTGGTTCCGCAGGTGGCTTTGGTGGTAAGCGTTACGATACTGAAACTTTTTATAATTTTACTAGCTTTACCATACCAGGGACTATTTATCGCTACGATATGGTAACTGGAAAAAGCGAGGTTTTCCGCGCACCCAAGGTAGATTTTAATCCTGATGATTATGAGACAAAACAAGTCTTTTATCACAGCAAAGATGGTACTAGAGTGCCAATGTTTATCACTCACAAAAAAGGCATTAAATTGGATGGCAATAACCCTACTTATCTCTATGCTTATGGTGGTTTTAATGCCTCAATGACACCTGGTTTTTCTGTGAGCCTGTTGGTGTGGATGGAAATGGGTGGTGTCTATGCAATGCCGAATCTACGTGGTGGTGGCGAGTATGGCGAAGAATGGCATCAAGCAGGAATGAAGGAGAAAAAACAGAATGTCTTCGATGATTTTATTGCCGCAGCTGAGTGGTTAATTGCTAACAAGTATACTAAAACTGATAAGCTGGCGATCGCAGGTGGAAGTAACGGCGGTTTATTAGTGGGTGCTTGTATGACGCAGCGTCCCGATTTGTTTGGTGCAGCGTTACCAGCAGTCGGCGTCATGGATATGTTGCGATTCGATAAATTTACCATCGGCTGGGCTTGGACTGCCGAATATGGTTCCCCAGATAATCCAGAAGAATTTCCTGCGCTGTATGCTTATTCACCATTGCACAATCTCAAACCAGACACAGCTTACCCCGCAACCTTGATTACCACAGCCGACCACGACGACCGCGTTGTTCCCGCTCATAGTTTCAAATTTGCCGCCGCTTTGCAAGCAAATCACACAGGTGATGCGCCAGTGTTAATTAGAATTGAGACTAAAGCTGGACATGGAGCAGGTAAACCTACGGCTAAAATTATCGAGGAAGCCGCCGATAAATGGGCTTTTTTAGTGCGTACTTTAAATCTTGAAGTTTAGAAGCATATAATCCCAAAGGCGCAAAGTTTTTTATTGATAACTTTGCGCCTTCGCGTAAGATTTTATTTGCAATCAGAATTAATAGTTCGGTTAAAATTAAATTAATCACTCTAGATAAATATTAACTATGAGATGGGAAGAAGTTTGCGAAAACAAACAATTACAAGATTTACCCTTCAAGATTGAATTAAATAAATGGGGTCAAATCGTAATGAGTCCAGTAAAAATTAAACATTCTTTTTATCAAGGAAGAATCCAACGTTTATTAGAATCTTTATTGCATACAGGAGAAGTAATGCCAGAATGTGCTATTAATACATCAGACAGCGTGAAAGTTGCTGATGTTGTCTGGTGTTCAGATGAACGTTTTACTCAAATTGAAAATGAAATATCAGCGTCTATTGCACCAGAAATTTGTGTAGAAGTTAAATCCAGTGGTAACACTTGGGAAGAAATGCAATTTAAGAGAAATTTGTATTTAGAAGCTCAAGCTGTGGAAGTATGGTTATGTAACGAACAAGGTGAAATGAAGTTTTATAATGAGCAAGGAGAATTAGAACAATCATTGTTAGTTCCTAAGTTTCCTAAACAAATTAAACGTTAATTAAGTTTATACAGCAGAATTCAAAATATTCATCGTTGCCATTTGTCGCGCAAAATTGCGAACCATAGTTCGTCTACCCAGTTGCCTTTAAACCACAAACTTTTGATAAAGTGTCCTGCGCTTCATACCAACTCGCTCTAAAAGTTTAGCGGATGCTATGTTTGCCCGATCGCAGTTTGCACCTACAGGATGTAAATTATGTTCTGTAAATAGATATTGGAGTAACCTGGTCACAGCTTCAGTTGCATAGCCGTTATCTTGGTGCGATCGCGTCAGCTTAAAGCCAATTTCCGCCTGCTGTCATCAGCTAAAATGCAAAAGGCACAGTCCCCAATTATTTCGCCTGTATTCTTCAGTTCAATCGTCAGCTGATACCACTCCCCCCACACGCCTGGTGTTGACTGCTTCATAGATTGTATAAATTCCAACGCTTCTATTTTGGGGTAAGGCGTATCCCAACTCTGATACTTCGCCACTTCCGAATCGCCGCGATAGGACAAGAATGCTCCTATGTCGCTATCCTGAAAACGGCGTCAGACCAACTGTGGTGTCTCCAGTCGGATGGGAACTTGAGACATGATTTAGCATGAAATAATTACCAGTTTATAAACGCGATCGCTCATTCAATCAATAGGTAAAAAAATCCGTGGTTAGAGGACGATGATTTACCGAAATCCAAAATTAAAAATTAGAGGTTTTTCAACTTTGTCAAAACTTGGTATTTCTTCCTAAATTCTGTTCGATGGACTTAAATTTTTTGATTTCCCACTGCTTATGAAGTCACGCGCATACATGCTTATCGGATTTTTCCTGAGTATTCTCCTCAGTTTAGTACCGTTTTCGGGCAATTTTACCATTGCTGCAACACCAACAGCCACCGCACCCGTACCTGCGCTCTCATTTACCCAAGGAGTGCAAAAAACGGTATTGGATAATGGTTTAACCGTCCTAACCAAAGAGGTTCACACCGCTCCAGTGGTGAGCGTGCAGGTTTGGTATAAAGTCGGTTCGCGCAACGAGGTTAAGGGAGAAAATGGTATTTCCCACCAGCTAGAACATTTGATGTTCAAAGGCACAACCAACCGTCCAGTCCAGTTTGGGCGGTTATTTAGTGCCTTGGGTAGCCAGTTCAATGCCTTTACCAGTTATGACGAAACAGCGTATTTTGGCACAGTGCAGCGAGACAGACTCGAAGCATTGCTGACACTAGAAGCCGATCGCATGAAAAATGCTTTAATTAACCCTGAGCAACTCACAAGTGAAAAGCGAGTAGTAATCTCTGAATTACAAGGCTACGAAAATTCACCTGAGTATCGTTTGAATCGGGAAGTTATGCGAAATGCTTTCCCCAATCGAGCCTATGGCTTACCAGTGGGAGGTACAAAAGCTGATGTCGAGAAATTTACAGTGGAGCAGGTGCGTAATTACTACCAAAAGTACTACAGCCCAGAAAATGCCACCTTGGTGATTACCGGGGATTTTGCTACAGAACCTGTACAAAAAATTGTGCAAGAAACTTTTGGTAAGTTATCGCCACAAGCAAAACAGGACAAGATGCCTGATGAGGCAAGCAAAGCACTTGATAATTTATTTTTATTGACATCTTCTTCCGTCGCCGATGCTTCCTCAGCTACTCCTGCTAACAAAAAAGCAACCATTGTCCTCAAGCAACCTGGAAGTGCAGCACTACTACAAGCGCTGTATCCTCTGCCAGATCTCAACCATCCCGATGTCCCAGCAATTGATGTGATGGATGCTGTGCTCACAGGTGGACGTAGTTCTAGACTTTACCAGGCTTTGGTAGAGTCTGGACTCGCTAGTTCAGTTGGTGGCAGTGCTGTGGAACTCATCGAACCGGGTTGGTATGAAATTAATGCTACGGCGGCTCCTGGTCAACAGTTAAGCAAAATTGCCCAGGTACTCCAAGAATCTTTGACAAAATTGCAAGAGCAGCCAATCAGCGCAGAAGAATTAAACCGAGCCAAGACGCAACTGCAAGCCTCTTACGTATTGAGTAACCAGGATATCACTAGTCAAGCCAACCTACTGGGATATAACCAAACTGTGGCGGGGGATTATCATTTTATTGAAAAGTATCTCGCGGCGATCGCCAAAGTCACCCCAGCCCAGATACAAAAAGCAGCGAAAACTTACCTGAATCCCGCTAAACAAACCATTGGCTACTTTGAACCGACCCAACCAGATGGTCAACCAGGGACTTCCAACGCTGGGTCTGGTCGCACGGTGGAAAATTTTAGCCCCGGTAAACCCGTAGATCCGGCAGAACTGGCTAAATATCTGCCACCTGCCACATCAACTACAGATTCCAAAAAACAATCGCTACCAGAAGAGTTTACTTTGAATAATGGTTTGCGAGTTTTGCTGTTAAGCGATCGCAATGTTCCTACTATTAATCTCAGCGGCCAAATTGACGCTGGTACCGAGTTTGACGGTAATCAAAAAGCTGGATTAGCGAATCTCACTGCAACCAACTTAATGAATGGAACGCAGACTAAAGACGCTCTGACCTTAGCCAAAACCTTAGAAGACAAAGGAGCCGGTTTAGGCTTCAGTGCTAGCCGGGAAGGCGTAAATATAACTGGTGAGGGCTTATCAGCAAACCTGCCAATATTGATTCAAACTCTGGCAGATGTCTTAAAAAATGCCACTTTTCCCGCCGAACAATTAGAACTCAGTCGTCAAAGAGCGCTAACAACTCTCAAAGTCCAGCTAGATGACCCCAGCGGTCTGGGAAGACGGATATTTCAACAGGCAATTTACCCAGAAAATCATCCGTTTCATAGCTTTCCCACGGAAGAAAGTTTAAAAACCATTACTCGTGATGATTTGCTTAGCTTCTACCAGACACATTACCGACCGGATACGACAACCATCGCTTTAGTGGGAGACTTCGATCCAGTTAAGGTAAAAGCATTGCTAAATCAGCAATTTGGTAAATGGGAAGCCACAGGTAAGCCACCTATTGTTCAAGTTCCACCCGTGCCATTACCGCAAACTTCGACACAATTAAACAAGGTAATTCCCGGTAAAGCGGAGGCAGTGACCTACATCGGTTACAACGGAATTTCTAGGAAAGACAAGCGTTTCTATGCAGCATTGGTGCTGAATCAAATTTTGGGTGGTGATACCTTAGCGAGTCGCTTGGGTACAGAAGTGCGCGATCGCCAGGGATTAACCTATGGTATTTACAGTGCTTTTGCCGCCGGAATTAATCCCGGTCCCTTCTTGATTCAAATGCAGACTGCTCCCGGAGATGCCCAAAAAGCGATCGCCAGTACTGTTGCTTTACTCAAACAATTACGCGAACAAGGAGTAACTGAAGCTGAATTAAACACAGCAAAACGCTCAATTACTAATAGCTACCCTGTAGATTTAGCTAATCCTAGTAATGTATCTAGCATCATTTTAGATAATGCTGTATTAGGGCTTTCACGAGCAGAAATTCGAGAATTTCCCCAGCAAATTCAGGCAGTTACTATGGCTCAGATGCAACAAGTAATTCAGGATTTAATTAAGCCGGAAAATTTGGTGATTGTTACCACTGGACCTGGGGAAACTGTGCCCAAGGGCGGCTAAGTAACTTCAACTCGTCTATTGAGGGAAATGGGGAGAGAATTTCACCCCACCCCTCTCACACTTCCAATGCTCAAAAGTATAAGAAATTAAAGCTTGAAATAAGAACGTTTTTCACCTATTTTTTTTCTGATATGTAATGCAAGGGATGTCCTTTGGCATTAAGGTACTGAAGAATACATCCATCAGTATATTGATTAGCTATTTATCTATCTAACGGAGGAATTGAGAAAGGCAGTATCAGGACAAAATAAACAGATATTCCGATCACCTGACGAACTTTAACTCCACATTCCCTCATTTCTCTTGAGAAATAGGGAATTTTTGTTTTAAAGCTACCAAAATAGAATTTCAATCAGATATTTATCTGTCTTCAGGAGGAATAAGATAAAGTTGATAAATAATAAAAACTTAAATAGCCCGATTACCCTACCGGACTTTAGTTTTAGCTCTCCCCTTGTTTTACCTAACAGGGGGGAGTTTCTTTCAAGAAGAACTCCGAAGTGAGAATTATTACTATTTTTCTTCTTCTTCTTCTTTCTTGTCTTCCAGATTAGTTATTTTTGTATTTTGCATGAGAATATAGTTTTGTTGATTCTGCTGTTCTTCTTTGTTCTCTTGTACAACTTTAGTGGCATATACTTCCACATCTCGCTGAATAATATCTTCTACCTGACCAGCAAAAAGATTAAATGCCTGTTCGTGGCTTGTATAATGACGATAAGGGCCTGTCAACTGCGAAAATTGCCATCCTTGGGTTTTCAAAGATTCCACTGTGCGGCGATAGTGTCGCCAGCGTTCTCCATAGTGAAAAAATTCTTCAATGGCAGCACTAATAGCAACTAATTGACTAATAACAAAAGTTGAACCGATAATAAGATTTCTTGTAGTCTTAGTTTCCGGAGAAATAGTATTAATATTTAGACTGACTAACGCAGGAAGAATTATGCCACCAATAATAGTTGTTAGCCGCAAAAAATAATAGCGATCGCGTGCAAAATTCGCCTTACCTTCCATCCAAAGTACTTGGTCTAACCAGCGCGATCGCAAAAAATGCCTTTGCACATCACCTAGCTTCATCCCTGCAAATAATTTGTTAAAATCTTCCTTTAAAAATTCTTGATAACTATCTTTTTTTGCCATTATTTACTCCTTGGTGGAAAGCAAACCCTTAATTATTTCGCCTAAGTTATCAACTCCCCTCTCTATATCGATTAAGTTGATACACTGCAATTTACCAGATTTCGCTAACTCTTTAGCGCGATCGTCAGTCGCATTTCCAAGCAAAGCACCAGCGAGTATATCTGCGGTTCTACCACTACCAGCGATCGCTACAACTAACCTACCAGTATTAACGCTAGAAAACGCATCCTTAAAGGTAACTTCGCCACCGTTCAAAAGTACAGTCACCGAAGGTGCGCCACCAGCTAACACCGTTGCAACATCAGATATCCAAGGAGATTCATCGCCCCAATTACTACCAGGAACTAGCAAAAAATGGGTATGATTTGGCTCTAACGGCGTTAAATCAGCAACTTTTAATTCATTGGGTAAAGCCACTTTCCCTTCAGGTGCCACACCAACCAAAGCAAACTTAGCACCTATTTGGGTACGAGCCACACCCATTAATCGCATAACTCCTGCATCCGTACCCCCATCGACGACATAAGCGCCCAAAGTTTGGGCGATGGGGGCTAAAATTTCTACAAACAACCGTTGAATGCGGAGAAAGTCGGCTTCACTGATATTACTTGCACCCCCCACCACTACTAAAACAGGGCGTGAATCGCTAAGTCCTATTTGCTTTAGAGTATTTGGCAATTCTGCTTGCTGATTAACTCGAATAGCTAATGCTGTTTGTCCGCTGTCAAAGGTAAGTTTTAAGCGATTTTTCATTTGTCCAAAATGCTGACTGCTTAAGTTTTCCAGAGTAGTGCTTTGCAGTCATCTTCGGCAAGCGTCGTATTACGCACAGTAGTCAATTAATCGTGTTTCTATAACGTTTTTATCCGGGCGTTGTTGAGTAGAAATATGAATTTGGATCGCGCAGAGACGCAGAGTCGCAGAGAGTAAGAGTTGAGAAGAGTTGATTTTTCAAATTTTATATTCAAATTCAGCAACGCCCGTTTTCATCCCTGTTGGGGAAAATCTGGGTTTGCTTTTGTGTTTCCATCCCCTTTCGGGGCGATGCGATCATAAAGAAGTTTCGCCTGAAATTGCTGCGAATTTTGTAAACAAGTTTCCATCCCCTTTCGGGGCGATGTGATCGGAAAGTTAACTGCCATTGACACGAAAGTCAGATCACTCGAGTTTCCATCCCCTTTCGGGGCGATGTGATCGGAAAGAGTTCACTTTTGGAAACCTTACTACGAGCGGGTTTCAGACCCCCTAATCGACGCATCTCTTGATGAAGACAAAAAATCTTCAAAAATTCGTCAATTTTGTAGCCTGAAAGCCTTACTGCACAAGGCATCGACGCATGTCAACGAAGTTATGCGCTTTTCAAGGTTCGGGCGAGATGCGTCGATTAGTTTCAACACATCGCTAAACAATAAAATTTGTTGTGTGTGCTTGTCAAGTTTTTGATACAAAACAGTACCTCTTTGAACGTGATGCATAAAATCTCTTGATTTCTCTCTGCGCTCTCTGTGCCTCTGTGGTTTATAAGTTATTTATTTGACTACTTCAGACCTAGAGGACACAGAGCTAAATTTCGGTGAGTAGATTTGCTACTTCGGCGACAGCATTTGTTATTTCGGCGACAGCATTTGTTATTTTTGCGGTCGCATTTTTATTTTTGCGGTCGCATTTTTATTTCGGCGACAGCATTTGTTATTTTTGCGGTCGCATTTTTATTTTTGCGGTCGCATTTTTATTTTAGCGACAGCATTTGTTATTTTAGCGACAGCATTTGTTATTTTAGCGATCGCATTTTTATTTCGGCGACAGCATTTGTTATTTTAGCGACAGCATTTGTTATTTTAGCGATCGCCATCACATCACTGATTAAATTTATAACTGGGGCAAAATTACCATGACTGCTGCTGTCTTCTTAGAAAACGTCTACAAGTTTTACAACAAAGTACCTGTAGTCAATGACCTGTCATTCCAAATTGAAGCGGGGGAAATATTTGCTCTACTTGGCCCCAACGGTGCGGGAAAATCTACGACAATTCGGATGCTGACTACACTAACCAAACCCTCCCAAGGACGGATAGAAGTAAATGGATATGATGTGGTCAGCCAACCAATGTTGGCAAAACAGAGTATTGGCGTAGTCTTGCAGCAAGTCAGTGTAGATAACGATTTAACTGTTTGGGAAAATATGGAACTGCATGGGAGACTACATCACATTAGCAACCCGCAGCGACAACAATTAATTAATCAATGGCTAGAATATGTTGAACTCACAGAAAAACGTAATGATTTGGTCAAAACTCTGTCTGGGGGTATGAAACGACGGTTGCAAATAGCGAGGGCTTTACTGCATGAACCGCAAATGTTGTTTTTGGATGAACCAACGGTAGGACTAGACCCTCAAACCAGGCGGCGCCTTTGGGAAATTATTCGGGATTTGAATAAGCAGGGAATGACGATGCTACTAACGACCCATTATATGGATGAGGTCGAATTTTTGTGTGATGCTTTCGGCTCCACAAAGCCAGGACGCATCGGTATTATGGATGGCGGTCAGCTGATTTCTTTGGGAACGCTAAAACAACTACGTTCTACTCACGGTGAAGGTTTGGTGATGAAGCAATTAGGTTTATCTGAAGTAGGAAGTGACAGCGCCCTAGCTTGGGAATATTTGTTTTTCCCTTCGTTGGAAGAAGCAAACATCTACTTGAATGAACAGCCCGATAAAACTGGAATGATGGTGCGTCCCTCTAACCTGGAAGATATTTTTGTGGAATTAACGGGACGCCAGTTAGATTAATCTCATCCTCCTAGCTGTCGTAGCATGGTTTCTACTCTGTCCACACCATCTAAGTCATTGCGCCGCTTATACAAATCGCGGGCTTTCTGAAGCGCACTGTTCGCTTGTTTGGCTTGCCGTCGCTGTTTATACATGGAACCCATTAATTCATAAGTCTGGGCATTATTTTTATCTAAGCTAAGTGCTTGTTCGTATGCCCAGCTAGCTGCACTATAATCTCCTAGACGAGATTGAGTTACAGCTAAGCCTAAATAGGCGTTAACATTGTTACGGTTCAGCTGTATGGCACGACGGTAACCTTCTTTTGCTCCGGCGGTATCTCCCAAATTGGCTTTGATGTAACCGACAGCATAATAAAAATCACTATTGTTAGGGTTGATAGCGATCGCCCGACGATAAGCCGTTAATGCCGCTTGATAATTCCCTTGTTGAGCGTATAAGTAACCAATACCAGAATAAATTTTAGCATTCTTGGGATCTATAGCCGCTGCTTGTTGATAAACAGCGATCGCACCACCATAATCGCCTGTATCAACCAACCTCCGCCCTTCTTCTAGTAATTGCTTTAATTCTGCGTTTTTAGTTTGCGCCACTAACACCTGAGCCTGAGTCGGCGCAGGCATGGTAAAGGCAAAACATCCTAGTAACACCACACTAAACACAAATGATGTTGGCTTGTACACAGTAAATTTCCTGAAATTTTAGAGAACTTTTTTCTTGTACATTAAAACAAAAATGTGGACTTTTGAAAACTGTATTTTTTCGTATTGATTAAGATGTTGATAGTTCATTTGCTCTTTCCTTTACAATCAGGACTAGATAACAGAGCTTTTACTGAATGGTGGAGTGTTAGATCTCAACTAGCAAAGCCAATTCTTCTACAGATAAATCATTAAAACAAAAAAATTACACTTTTTTATCAGTGCTTCTACGTATTAGTTAATATATCGACATATGTCTCAATTAATGAACAATAGGTGATGCACCAATATTTCCAAAGAGTTTAACATTCATAGCTGTTTATTATTTTATTTAATAACTTGCTAAGTCTGTATCCAATTTTTCTCAGATTTTAGCCCTTGATACTAACTTTGGTAAACCAATATCCAAGGGTTAACATCCGTTTTTAGTCATTAAACGGTAAGATCAATCCAACAAACAAAATGTTCCTAAAAGTCGTGTTTGTAGTTAGACAATACTCGCTTAGTAGAGTGGCGATCGCTTTTCTTAATTCTGTGAGAGTATATTTATCAAACTTGTCTACAACACAAGCAACTTGTCTAGGTATAAATGACTTATAATCGCTAGTTTAATAATATCCACCTATTTGGAAAAAGAAAGTAGGTAGAGACGCTATTAATTAATCGCGTCTTTAGCCACTACTTGAGTACGCAAATAAGTTTAAATATCAAAGCCGATTAGTATATATAATATTAATGCATATTCATGAGGGTAATTTTATGATTATAACTACCACTGATGTGATTCAAGGAGCCGTTATCGAATCATATTTAGGTATTGTGACAGCAGAAGTCGTGTATGGTAGTAATTTTTTGCGAGATTTTTTAGCCGGAATTCGGGATATTGTTGGGGGACGCACCGGCAGTTACGAGCGTTTATTTGAGCAGGGTCAACGCAAAGCCCTAGAAGAATTAGAACAACGAGCACAACGTTTAGGAGCAAATGCTGTAATCGGTATTGAAATTGATACTGGCACAATCAATGTTGACCAGTCGGGAGTTTTAATGCTGATTACCGCTACAGGTACTGCTGTGAGAATACGTTAATTTTTGATTATTTTTAGTTTTGACAATGGTTATAAAGTTTTGGATTAAGTCTAATTACATATACCATTAAGCTAGCCGATTGGACAATTTAATAATTGTATTTTAATTTAAAATTTTTTACATGGAAATTTTCTGAATAATTATTCAAAAACTGAATCCAGGTTAAATTGTATTACAGCCTTTAAATACAGTTTCTTCTTTATAACTAAAGATAGACATATTACTTATTTCTATTGATAGATATAAAAACAGATAATTTAGTTATTTAATTTATAAGCATGAACATAAATATACCTGAACAGAAACTTTGCTAAAACAGCACTGGAGAATATAAGCTATGTCATACGTAAATCGAACAGGCAATGATGTTATTTCTACTGATCCTGTGGTAGCAGGTAGAACATCTGAATATCACGATCTTGTTCGCTGGGGGCCAATTATTGGTGGTTTGTTAGTTGCTTTAGCTACTCAATTAATTTTGAGCGCTATAATTGGTGCTGTTGCAGCTGGTACAGTTGAAGGTTCAGGTGCACCCAGGTCAATTGCCCCTAACGCTGCGGGTAATGCGGGGCTTTGGTCAACTATCGCTTTGTTAATTTCCCTATTTACTGGTGGTTGGGTTACAGCCCGTGCTTGTGGACCAATGAACCGCAATACAGCTCTTCTTAACGGCGCAATTCTTTGGGCAACTACTTTGGCAGTTAGCTCGTGGTTATTGGCAAATGGAGTATCTGGTGCTTTTGGTGTTGCTGCTTCCAACGCTGGGGAAGTCATAAACCAGGTTGGTACCCCTAATCTACCCCGGACAAACGTAACTGCTCAAGAAGCTCGTGATATTGCAGCAAATGTGCGTTCAGGATTGTGGTGGTTTGTGTTTGGTTCGTTGTTAGGTTTAGTAGCCGCAATGATGGGAGCTGTATCGGGTGCTCGCAGTCCCCGGGCTAACAATTACAATCCTTAAAAATTGTCTGAAAAATCAAACATGATTTATTTCAAATAAAAGCACCTTGAAAAAAGGTGCTTTTTGTTTATTATTTAAGGCTGGCGTTTGTAGCGTCCAATTAATTCTGCTGTTGCCAAAACATGGCCTTCCATTGCTGCTAAAATTTGGTTTTTTGTAGCCCCTTCTGCCAAACCCAAACTTTTATCTAAAGCATAAACTTTAAAAAAGTAGCGATGGATACCACTAGGTGGACAGGGACCACCGTAACCAAACTTGCCAAAATCATTCTTGCCCTGTACCCCACCATTGGGTAGAGTTTTTACAGATGGAATATTCTCTGGTAATTGGCAAATTGTATTAGGAATATCGTAAATAACCCAATGAACAAATGTTCGTCCAGGTGCATCAGGATCATCGACAATCAACGCTATGCTTTGTGTTTCTGTTGGGAGTTCATCCCAAAGGAGAGGTGGAGAAATATCTTTGCCATCACAGGTGTATTTAGCAGGAATTAATTCATTAGCGTTAAAAGCACTGCTTTCCAATTTCATGGTTTTTACTTCCTTTTTTGATTGGCCGCTATTGCTGAAATTGATTGGAGTATTGCCGCGATCGCCAGAACTACAACTATCTAAAAATAATCCCGTTGACCCAAATGTCAGCATAAATTTATATATAAAAATTTCTATTTTCTCACCAATAATTATCCTCATTGTGGAAGATTTTTCTATTGGAAGTTACTAATACCAATTCTGTATGAAGCTGCACATAATCAAGACCCCCCTGTAGTCCCCCCTTGCCAAGGGGGGACGGCGTAGCGGGGGGTAAATATATGCAGCTTCACAAAGAAACGGTATAAGGATGCAGGCAGCGAAAATAAAGAGTAATTAGCTGTATTTTAGCTAGGATATTTGATAGGTAATAATAACTTTAGTACTATACCAAAAGTTGAGTCAAAATTTTTATTTTCTATTTCCTAAGGTTCATGAATCTACTTCATTTGAGTAGCTAAATTGAGAAAGTCAATAATTGATGTAATGGAAACCGATTTAAGGTTTTGATTGCCTGAAAAAAAGTAAAAGCTTTAATTAGTTGCAAGGAGTACTATCATGTCAGATACAAGCAAACGTGGCTTTGCTTCGATGGATGATGACAAGCAACGCGAAATAGCGAGTAAGGGCGGACAAGCTGCTCATGAGAAGGGTACTGCCCATGAGTTTACATCTGAAGAAGCTCGTGAAGCCGGACACAAAGGTGGTGAAGCTGTAAGTCAGGATAGAGAACATATGGCTGAAATTGGCCGTGAGGGCGGCAAGAGTTCCCACAAGGGCAGTCGTAATCAAGATAAAGAAGATACCGATACTGAAGAAAAGGGAACCCAAGGAGGCACACCAGAACAACATGCTAAGGCAGGACGGCAGAGTCACAAAAATAAATAGATAAGCTGTCGCCCATTTAATGCAGCACATCTCAATACTTTTTGGATAAGTGCCAAAAACTTCTGTGGTGGTTTAGGAAAAGGGTAAAGGCATCATCACTCACTTGAAATTTCTCGCTTCCATAACTAGCTTTTAGGCATAGTTTCCAAGATATTTTATCTGTTAATATCCCGCTTTTAATAACTATTTATATTTATTAGAAGTGGGATATTGTGTTTGGTTATTTTTTTACTGAAGCTAAACTTTATTACTAGAGTTCACCATTTGAGATATGAAGCTTCAATCCCTTGCTCACGTCGAATTTTGCTATCTTTTTCAAACCAGGCAATTACTTGTTGTGTTGTCAAATCTTCAATAGCAACACCGTACTCTTGAGCAATATATTTTAAAAGTTTAAGTGATGAAATTGTCAATCTTGTTAAAAACTTTTCTGGAGAAGACAACAAAGCCGCGTCTACTTTTGCTGATTCTTCCAAGGTTAAAAATTGTGTTGATGGTTGCTGTGGTGCTACATCCATAAATGGTATCTCAAATTTAGTTGATTATTGGGCATAGGGCATTGGAGATTAGTTTTGACTAATGACTAATGACTAATGACTAATGACGAGCTTGCACCAAATAACCACAACGGTGTTCGCCGTTGATAATCCAGTGGGTGCGTTCTACTGTACAATCTGGTAAAACACCAGCAAACATTTCTAATTCATGACCACAAATGGTGGGAAAAGATTCAGCAACGTTGGAAATGGCGCAGTTATGCTCTATGAATATGAAGCTTTCACCTTTAGAGCAGTCATTGACATCAACAGAGTGAAATTCGGCCATGAAGCCTTCAGCTTTTCTCAACTCTACTAGGTTGGCTACACGTTCTCTTAGCGAACCATTACCCACGCGATCGCGATATTCTTGAGCTTTACGCTCCCACTGTTTCTGTAAAATCGTTTTAAATTGGTCATGCCCCACGGTTTCTGCTAAGGTATCCAGCAGCGAAACAGCAAAATTGCCGCTGGCATCACCAAAGCGATCGCTGATTGTGCGATGCAAGCGATCGCGTCCCTGACGACTCAGTTGATAAACGTGCTGCGGACGCCCCATTCCGGCTTGCTCTGATATCGAAAATAAAACTAGCTCCTCCGTCTCCAAATCTTTGAGGTGACGGCGGATCGCTTGCTTGCTCACATCTAAAACTTCGGCTAGCTCAATAGCCGTTGCTTTTTGGTGCTTGTGCAGATATTCTAGGATTTCTTGCTTGGTTGAGGACTGGTTGATAGTCGCCATCTTCTGGTGTGAGACGCTGCGGGAACGTCCCAAAAATTTCTCTTAAAATTTGACTTTGACAACATTGTTGTTGTTAATTTAGCGTAAAATGGAGATACATAAAACAACATAGCCGTTGTTTTACTCTCCACCACCATTCTAGCAGCCGTGTAACCACTCCGTAACGTGAGATGGGAGTCGGCAAAAAGAGATCTTGTCTCCCATTCTTAAAGAGATTGAACTGAACACGAGAGATTACTACCGATGAGTGCCACTGTCAAAACCTTAGTCAACCAACCTTACAAGTACGGCTTTATCACCGACATTGAGACGGACACTATCCCTCGCGGACTAGACGAGGATGTTATCCGCTTGATTTCAGCGAAGAAGAACGAGCCACAATTCATGTTGGACTTTCGCCTCAAGGCTTATCGCCAGTGGCAAAAAATGACAGAACCAACTTGGCCTAACGTCAAGTATCCGCCAATTAACTATCAAGATATCATTTATTACTCAGCACCAAAACGCAAGAAAGAAAAACTCAACAGCTTGGATGAAGTCGATCCAACTCTACTAGAAACCTTTGAAAAGCTGGGTATTCCCCTGTCTGAACAAAAGCGACTGGCCAACGTTGCTGTAGATGCGATTTTCGATAGTGTTTCTGTTGCCACTACATTTAAAGAAAAGCTAGCTAAAGACGGCGTTATTTTCTGTTCGATTTCCGAAGCTTTGCAGGAACACCCAGAACTAATCCAAAAATACCTGGGTAGTGTAGTTCCCATAGCTGACAACTATTTTGCTGCTCTCAACGCCGCTGTATTTAGCGATGGTTCCTTTGTCTACATTCCCAAAGGCGTCAAATGTCCGATGGAACTGTCTACCTACTTCCGCATCAACTCTGGAGATACGGGACAATTTGAGCGGACTTTGATTGTCGCCGAAGAAGGTAGCTACGTTTCCTACCTGGAAGGTTGCACCGCACCAATGTATGACAGCAACCAGCTGCACGCGGCTGTGGTGGAACTCGTCGCCCTCGACAACGCCGAAATCAAATACTCTACCGTCCAAAACTGGTACGCTGGAGATGCTAACGGTAAAGGCGGTATTTACAACTTTGTCACCAAGCGCGGTTTGTGTCAGGGCGTAAATTCCAAGATTTCCTGGACTCAAGTAGAAACAGGTTCGGCAATTACTTGGAAGTATCCTAGCTGCGTGTTGGTGGGTGATAACTCTGTGGGTGAGTTCTACTCGGTGGCGCTGACAAATAACATGCAGCAAGCCGACACGGGTACGAAGATGATTCACGTTGGTAAAAATACCCGCAGTACAATTATTTCTAAGGGAATCTCCGCAGGTAATTCTAGTAACAGTTACCGGGGTTTGGTGAAAGTCAACCCGAATGCTAAAGGGGCTAGAAACTATTCTCAGTGCGACTCAATGCTGATTGGGGATAATGCCCACGCCAATACTTTCCCTTATATACAGGTGCAAAATAATACTGCAAAAGTGGAGCATGAAGCTTCTACTTCCAAGATTGGGGAAGACCAGCTATTTTACTTCGCTCAACGGGGTATTTCTTCAGAAGACGCGATTTCGATGATGATTAGCGGCTTCTGTAAGGATGTTTTCAATCAGCTACCGATGGAGTTTGCTGTGGAAGCTGATAAGTTGTTGAGTTTGAAGTTGGAAGGCAGTGTTGGATAAGGCTTGTAGCTAGCGCTTTAGTGCTGGAAAATCACTACGAACCAAAAAGATGAATCCTTGCAGTTAGGCACTTTAGGGCTAGAGAAAAGCGCTAAAGCGCCGACTACGAACTTAAGAGAAGAGAGAGAAGATGATTATTGAAAATAGTGAAGTTGTGCTGTCGGTAAGGAATCTGACGGCTAATGTTGATGGGACACCGATTTTAAAGGGTGTGAATCTGGAGGTGCGATCGGGTGAAATTCATGCGATCATGGGGCCGAATGGTTCTGGTAAGAGTACCTTTTCTAAGGTGTTGGCTGGACACCCGGCGTATGAGGTGACTGGCGGTGAAGTAATTTTCCAAGGACAAAATTTGCTGGAGTTGGAACCAGAGGAACGCGCCAGAAGTGGTGTGTTTTTGGCTTTTCAATATCCGCTGGAAATTCCTGGTGTGAGCAATTTGGATTTCTTGCGGGTGGCGTACAATTCCCGGCAGAAAGCACAGGGTTTAGAAGAAATAGACGCGTTTGATTTTGACGATTTAATTGAGGAAAAGCTGGATGTGGTAAAAATGAATGCCGCTTTCCTCAATCGGAGTTTAAATGAAGGGTTTTCTGGTGGAGAGAAAAAGCGGAATGAAATTCTGCAAATGGCGCTGCTAGAACCGAAGTTGGCAATTCTGGATGAAACAGATTCGGGTTTAGATATTGACGCGCTGAGAATTGTGGCGAATGGGGTAAATCAACTGGCAAGTCCAGAAAATTCCACGATTTTGATTACCCACTACCAACGGTTACTCGATTATATTGTCCCAGATTTTGTGCATGTGATGGCCAACGGGCGGATTCTCACCAGTGGCGGTAAGGAATTGGCATTAGAGTTGGAGTCTCGCGGTTATGACTGGGTGCTGGAAGAGTTTGCAGCTGAGGTGGGTGTCTAATGAGTATTCAAGTTTCTCCCAGTCCAATTCCTAACTCCGGTGCAGTGAGTTTGACAGCTACTCTGTTAGATAAAGATGCCTATTTAATTAACTTGTTAAATCAAGTCAGTGCATCAAAAACAGAGGGATGGTTGCAAGGTATACGTGAAAGCGCTGCTAATTTGGTACGTCACTCCTCTATCCCCAGCACTCGCGAGGAAGAATGGCGATTTACTGATTTGTCTTCTCTGCGACAAGTGCAGTTTAATGTAGAGACGTTAGATGTAGCGTCTCTACCGGAAATTTTGCCAGAAGCGGCTAATAGTCGTTTGGTTTTTGTGAATGGTGTTTATGCGCCGGGGTTATCCGCAGTCGCAGATTTACCGACTGGGGTGGTGGTGAGTAACTTGGCTGGGTTACCAGTGGGTGAGCAAGAGGCTGTACAACAGTATTTAGCTCAAGCTGAGGGAGCGCAGGAAGTTTTCACGGCTCTCAATACTGCTGGAATAAATGATGCAGCGGTGGTTTGGGTGAAGAAGAATGTGGTAGTTGAGACCCCAATTCATTTGGTGTTTGTTGCAGTTGCGGGTGAGAATGCGACGATTTCGCAGCCGCGTTGTTTGGTGGTGGCGGAAGGTGGTTCGCAGGTGACTTTGGTTGAGGAGTATACGAACCGCAGAGGCGCAGAGGGCGCAGAGAAAGAGAGATATTTTACGAATGCGGTGACGGAAGTTTGGGTTGGTGAGAATGCCGAGGTGAGTCACACTAGGGTTGAGCAAGAAGGTGGAGAGGCTTTTCATGTTGGGAAGACTGCGATCGCTCAGTCCCGTGATAGTCGATATACTTGTCATGCCATAACTTTCGGTGGCAAATTATCGCGGCATAATTTGGAGATTTTACAAACTGGCGAGCAAACCCAAACTACTCTCAATGGGTTGACGATGATTTCTGGCAAACAGCTGGCGGATACTCACAGTGCGATCGCTCTGAATTATCCTTATGGTACAAGTAAACAGTTGCATAAGTGTATCGTTGGCGATCGCGCTCATGCAGTATTCAATGGTAAAGTTTTTGTACCCAAGCCAGCGCAGCTGACAGATGCAGCTCAGTTAAATCGCAATTTGCTGCTATCATCAAAAGCCAGAGTAGATACTAAACCCCAATTAGAAATTACTGCGGATAATGTCAAATGCGCTCACGGCGCTACTGTCAGTCAATTGGAGGATGATGAAATCTTCTACCTCCAAAGTCGGGGAATTGATGAAAATGATGCTCGTAAGTTGTTAATTAACGCCTTTGCTGCTGAAATTATCAACCAAATACCTGTTGCCTCTCTCAGAGAAAGATTACTAAACACAGTCAATAGTCTAAAGTCTCTGACTAATGACTAATGGCTATTGTAGAGACGCGATTAATCGCGTCTCTACTAATGACTAATAACTAATCTACCAATGACTTTCACCACTACTAAAACCCTAGCCGATAAAGTTCGCGCTGACTTCCCAATTTTGCATCAGGAAGTCAATGAGAAAACCCTAGTTTATCTCGATAATGCTGCAACGTCTCAAAAGCCTTTACTCGTATTAAATACCCTGCGGGATTATTACGAGCAATATAATGCCAATGTACATCGGGGTGCCCATACCCTCAGTGCTAAGGCTACTGATGCTTATGAAGCTGCACGAGATAAAGTTGCCAAATTTATTAATGCTGCATCGCGTCAGGAAATTGTTTACACCCGCAATGCCAGTGAGGCGATTAATCTTGTCGCTTACAGTTGGGGAATGAATAATTTACAGCCGGGAGATGAGATTATTCTCTCGGTAATGGAACACCATAGTAATATTGTGCCGTGGCAATTAGTGGCACAAAAAACTGGTGCGGTGTTAAAATTTGTCGAACTTACACCAGAAGAAACTTTTGATTTGGAACAGTTTAAACAACTGATTTCTGATAAAACAAAACTGGTGTCAGTTGTGCATATTTCTAATACTTTGGGTTGTATTAATCCAGTAGCAGAAATTGGTGCGATCGCTCACAGATACGGTGCGAAATTCTTAGTCGATGCTTGTCAAAGTGTACCTCACTTCCCCACTGATGTCCAACAAATAGATTGTGATTGGTTGGTTGCTTCCGGCCATAAAATGTGCGCTCCAACTGGCATCGGATTTTTGTATGGCAAGTTGGAATTGTTAGAATCAATGCCTCCATTTTTTGGCGGTGGTGAAATGATTGCAGAGGTGTATTTAGACCATTCCACCTATGCAGAATTACCGCATAAATTTGAAGCTGGTACACCTGCGATCGGGGAAGCGATCGCTTTGGGTGCTGCAATAGATTATCTTAGTAGTATTGGTATGGATAAAATCCACGCCTACGAAGCCGAATTAACAGCTTATCTGTTCCAACAATTAGAGCAAATTCCCCAAATTCGGATTTACGGCCCCAAACCAAATGCTCAAGGAGAAGGTAGAGCCGCTTTAGCTACATTCACCGCCGGAGATGTCCACCCCAACGACTTATCTACATTATTAGATCAAGAAGGCGTTGCCATTCGTTCTGGACATCATTGCACTCAGCCATTACACCGCTACTTAGGACTTCCTGCAACCGCGCGAGCAAGTTTATCCTTCTACAATACCCGTGAGGAAATTGATGTTTTCATCAAAGCACTAAAGGAAACCCTAGACTTTTTTGCTGAATTCTCTAGTTAAAAATAGATAATGTTTAGATACTGAATTGTGCCAATTATTAATTAATAATATTTGGCACAATTTCACTTATTTAGGTAGAGTTACGTCGCTTTGCTCCGAATTCAAAATTCAAAATTAATAATCCTCATAAATAAATAATGGGGCTTGTATCATGAGTCTGTTTCGGTCAGTTGTTGTTAAAAAATATAAATAAATTTTATTTTTAAATCAATTTAAATTGATCAGCTAAAAATATTTTAATTTGCATCCTCAAAAAAATGAATCTGTTGTAGGGTGGGCATCTTGCCCGCCCTAGTTGTGCAAATTAAATACGCGACAGCTTAGTAACTCTTTAAGTTAGTTAATAATCCTATGTGACACTTTAGGGTGCGGAATGTGGGTTGAATTAACAAAAATATAGTAAGTCAAAATACTCATGTATAAAAAAATAAAGAGGCAAATCGCCTTATTTTAAAGCTTCGCCTCTCTCAATAACATCTAAGTTGAACTAGTAATTAAACCTTAGAACGGTCAGTTAAAATCTCATAACCAGTTTCCGTGACCAACACCGTATGCTCAAACTGAGCGGATAAAGCATTATCTACAGTCACAGCTGTCCAACGGTCAGATAATGTACGTGTATGTCTAGAACCCGCATTTACAATTGGTTCAATTGCCAGCGTCATACCCGCACGAAGTTTAACGTTTGGCAGTTCCCTAGTACGGAAATTGAATACTGAAGGTTCTTCATGCAAGTTACGACCAACACCGTGTCCGGTAAACTCTTCAACGATACTAAAGCCGTTAGCTTTCACATGGTCTTCAATCGGCCCAGCCAGATCAAGCAAGTATACACCAGCCTTAACTTGTTCAATGCCCTTAAATAAAGCCTCTTCTGCAACGCGAATTAGTTTAGCTGCTAGTGGGGTCACCTCTCCAACAGCAATTGTAATGCAAGAATCACCATGAAAGCCTTGGTAATAAGCGCCTGTATCAACCTTTAATACATCCCCAGGGCGAATTACTTTCTTGGGACTAGGAATACCATGTACTACTTCATTATTAATGCTGGAGCAAATAGAACCTGGAAACCCATGATATCCTTTAAAACTTGGTGTTGCGCCCATTTCGCGGATGCGTTTTTCCGCATAAGCATCCAAGTCAGCTGTCGTCATTCCTGGCTTTACTAGCTCAGAAATTTCTTTTAGCACAGTTGCTACAATTGCCGCTGATTGCCGCATGATTTCGATTTCACGCGGTGATTTAATTTCAATTCCTCGACGTTGTTTTTTTGCAGGTGCAGGCTGAGTTGGTTGAGAAAGTAAGTTACTGAAAATGTTCATGGGAAATTAATAATTACTGGGGCTTTGCAGCTTAAGTATCAATGCTTTTCTAAGTTAATTGAGAAATAATATCTATATCTAAATTAGCTTATTTTTAAGCACACACTCTGCTAATTAATTTGTGAATCTGCTTTGGAGTCAATTCTTGTACATTAGGTAAAACGATCGCAGCTCCAGCCCTTAGCAGTGTTTCACCATAAGCTTCACCCCGCGCTGCTGTTTCTTGCACATGTGGCGGTAGAACCCCCACACCAATCCAAATGCGAGTAGAATCTAAATTTCGTGCTTTCTCAATAGTATACATGTCCGCTACTGTATCCCCTACATACACGATCGCTGATTTTTGCTCAATTCCATTTTCTAATTCAGCAACTGTAGCAAAAAGTCCAGTGGGGTCAGGTTTACCTGGTGCATCCTCCATCGCAATCAATACCGGAGATTGCAAGCCCAGGCGTTTTTCTAAGACATAGTTAGCCGAAACACGAGTAGCGCCGCTGAAAAATCCCCAAGCAATCCCAGCTTGGGTAAGTTGCTCTAAGTAGTTAGGTTGTAATAATAAGGGTTCATGACAGATATAGCCTGTCAAATTGTTGGGGTCTGGGCCTCGATAACGCGATTGGAAGAAAGCAACGATCGCATTGTAATCTAGTTGCAATTCCTTGCGGATCTCTCCTTGAGCGGTAAAGTAGCGGTAAATTAATTCCTGGGATGCTTCCCAATCGTTATTCCATACACCTTCCGATTTTAGTTGGTCAATATCTACGGGTGTGGGACGATATGCAGCATTGGTAAAGTATTCTACGGTATCTGCGATCGCTCGACGATAAGAACCACTGACATCACGTACAACACCATCAATATCGAAAACAACAGCTGCTTTTGTGGAAGTTTCTTGAGTCATGGGGTAGGAAGCAGAATAGTTTTACATCATCATAGAGCTTCCGATTACGACTCAGGTAAAAAATCGGGGTCGAGGTAATTCTTCCGGAAACCTACCAATGGCAATGTCAGCAATTAGGACAACAACATGCTGGTTCAATTCGCTGGATTGACTTGTTAGCTCGCTGTTGCCTCAAGCAGCTCCAACCAATATCTCCTCATTTTTCTCAGATGCTGAAAGATACAAACCTCTCCACCGCTCTAAGTCGTTAAGACACCATCCTTCCCAACCTTCATCTCTTGCAAACAGTGTTTCAGGATCGATCTGTCGAAAAATGCTGGCTCCTTCACTGACTAGCTCACGGGATATAAGTCCCAATGACTCCTCTTTCGGCAACAGAGTTGGAGCAAGAGTTTGATCTCCGAACATGAGCTTTTCAACAATCTCATTGGCATTCGCAAACTTTCTTCTCGATAGCTCCTGCGACAAACGTTCCTCGATCTCAGCAGATGATTTTTCTAGTGATGCTGTTCTATCTTCAATCCCTGGATAGGCTTGACGAGTAAGCCTTAACTCAGACCGCAATTGGGCGATTACCCGATCTGCTTCTAGCTCAGATCCAAAAGTCTCTTGGTGTGTTTCGATAACATCTTCAAGGATTTCATTAATCTCTTCAGACTCCATCTCAAAAAAGCGGAAAATGCCGCAACCATGGGGGAAAAGAGAAACAACAAGGATGCTGAGTGCCTTTTCACGTTGAAGGCGTGCGTACAGCGTACTGCAAGGAGGAATTGCGCTGTAGAGTACAGAAACACCCATAAGTAAGCTCACCTCATTTTAACGCTTCAGACTGCATCCCGATCTTAATCGCACCCCCTTCGATAACTATGCTAATGGGTCTAAATCTGACGAATTATCTCAATTCAGGTAAAAAATCGGGGTTGAGGACTTGCTCTGGGGTGAAGGGAGATTGTTCCGGGAACGTTGCCACAGCTAATTCAGTTTCATCAGCAGCCAATAGTCTAGCGTGGTCATAACACTGCCCAAGAACCTCATCAAAATAGGGTTTGAGGCTAGGACTTTCTTCTAGAGCTTCTCTGAGGCGTTTGCGATGCTCTCGAATCGTTGCTTGCCAACTGCCAGAGCGCTTTTCGGGCTGATACTTATACTTCAATAGATGCATTAACAACACTTCCAAATTGCTTCTGAGTGCTTTCTTTTCACTCCTACCCATTGCTTCAATTTCTTCAATTAAATTCTCTAAGTCCAGTTGTGTAAAATTCTTTTGCTTGAGCAGTTCTGCTGTGGTTTGAATCCACAAGTAAAAGTCTTGCTCATACAAATCTGAACCAGATGTTTGAGATTGGGATAGTTGAGCAGTCATAAGCATCTGTAGTTAGCGCCGACTACACTTGATGTTAGCCCATTTTCAATCATTAATTTTGTCATTAGTCATTCTCCTTGTCCCCTCATCTCCACCATCTCCCCATGCCCCATACCCATCACTATTTGGTCATTGATGGGGTATTGCGTTAAAATAAGCGATCGCTATCCTAGTTAAGTAATGCCCGGAAATTCCCGGAGGTGTGATTGACCAAGTTTATTTTGAAAATTCTGTGGTTAGACGAAAACGTCGCTCTAGCAGTCGATCAAGTTGTCGGTAAAGGCACAAGTCCTTTGACCAAGTACTTTTTCTGGCCGAGAAATGATGCCTGGGAAGAATTAAAGAAGGAACTCGAATCCAAACACTGGATTAGTGACCTCGATCGCGTCGAGTTGCTTAACAAAGCAACTGAAGTGATTAACTACTGGCAAGAAGAGGGCAGAAACCGCCCAATGGCAGAAGCTCAGTTGAAATTTCCGGAAGTTGCCTTCACAGGTAGCGCTTGATATTCCAAAATCAACTCTCGTGCTATTCTACAAGCTGCCAGAGTTTAATAGTCTTGTCCTTGCTGCCACTTGCAATCAGTTGTGTAACTTGGCTCACAGCAATGGCAGATACTGAGTCTGTATGACCAGAAAGAGTCACAATCTCTTCTGTTGTACTCAATCTCCAGAGTTTAACTGTCTTGTCCCAACTTGCGCTAATCAGGGTTTTGCCATCGGCAGTGAAAGCTACACCTATTACAGACCAGGAATGGCCTGAAAGTGTGCTGATTTCCTGACCAGTGTACACTTCCCACAATTTAATAGTTTTATCATCGCTACCCGTCGCCAGAATTTTTCCATCGGGACTGAAAGCGACTGTCAAAACTGCCCATGCATGACCCGAAAGGATGCCTAACAAGGTATAGCATGGGCAGTTTTTAAATTCTGTTTGGGAATTTATCTGCCACAGGCGAATTGTTCTGTCATAACTAGCACTGGCTAGAATTTGCCCTTGGGAACTAAACGCTACTGAATTTACCTGTAATTGATGTCCAGTTAAGGTACAAATTTCAGCCCCACTATTTACATTCCAGAGTTTGACTGTTTTATCCCAGCTACCACTAGCAAGAATCTGTCCGTCTGGACTGAAAGCAACTGATTTCACCGCGTGAGAGTGTCCTGGGAGAGTGCAGATTTCTGTTAATGTGTTGATGTCCCACAATTTGATAGTTTTATCGTCGCTAGCACTTGCCAGAATTTTGCCATCAGGACTGAAAGCAACTGATTTTACCACTTGTGAATGTCCCAATAAGCTAGCTATCACTTTTTTAGTATTTAAATCCCACAATTTAATGTTTTTCTCGTCATTAGTACTGGCTAAAATGTTACCTTCAGGAGAGAAAACAAGAGCATTCACACTACTCGAAACAACAGAATATTCAGTTAAAGTAGATGAGCAGTGCCATAGAGGATTTGGTAATTTCAAATCTTGGGATTTAGATTTGATATCCATTGCTTGCATGACTTCATCAGCTGATTGAAAGCGTTGACTAACAACATTTTGGAGTAGCTTATCAAGGATTTTTGTCAAGCGTAAATTTTTTGTCTCTTGTTGCCATATATTGCCTTTAGTAGTTAAATAATCTCGCCAAACCCAGCAATTATTTACAACATCAAATAAATCAAATGGAGGAATTTGGGTAAGTAGATAAATGCAAGTGACACCGAGACTATAAAGGTCACTTGCAAAAACAGCTTTTCCTATAGTTTGCTCTGGTGCAGCATATTCTGGACTACCGATATTGTTATCAGCTATTAAGCAATCAATTTCTGTGACAATTTTCGCAGTGCTAAAATCAACTATTACTAGATTTGCTTCACCTTTGGGGTTAGGAGGGGTTCTACAGATAATATTTTCCGGTTTAATATCGCGATGGATGATGTGGCGATCGCTAATAAACTGCAAAACTGGTAACAAATCCTCTAAAATTTGCCAAATCTGAGTTCCATTAAAAACACCCTCCTCTGCAACCACCTGAGCTAAATTTCTACCTGCAATAAACTCCTGCACTAAATAAAAATGCTGCTGATACTGAAAATAATTCAATAAAGCCGGAATTTGTTCATGCTTTCCTAATTCCTCTAAACTTTGTGCCTTTTGCTCAAAAGTTTTAGATGTTTCGCACTCTGACAATAATTCTTGAACCACGCAAGGTATTGGAGGAAACTGACCTTCATCTACAGCGAGGAAGGTTTTGCAGAATCCCCCTTTACCAATTCGTTTAATTAAACGATAACGTCCTTGTAAAAGCAAAATTTTCCTACCAGTTACAGGCGGGCAATCTATACCCACCCTACAAAAACATCCCTAAGGCTAAAATTGACCCAGCTAAGCAATACTGTGCTCCTACTGCTGCATTTAGGGTTGTTGTACCTTCTCAAATATAGCTACTCTATTTATCTAAGTAAATTTAACAATGTTTTTTGATAATAAATATTACTAACATTACCAAATGTAATGCAATATGTTACATTAACATTTGCTTAGATGCTTTGTATCTGTAATCTTGCTATTGTGGAGATTATCTGCTCAGTCTGAGGTTATCAAGTATTGACAAATATTTTTCACAATACTTAACATTTAGCAAGGATGTGTAATTTCGGTTAACTGTTGCACAGAAATTCTCTCACAATGAGTAGAATGACAAATACAATGACGCAACTATTTCATGAATTAGTTACCCTAGAACTGTAGACTTATGTTTTCAGTCCTGACTTATTTCAGTATTTTGCCTCAAAGGCATACCAGTCAAAACCATACCAAATCCTTCATTAAGAGCTCCCAAAAATCATAATGCCTGTGATTGAGAAAAAAAGAACTCGCGATCTGCCTCAAATTAACGAACGAATTCGCTTCCCGAAAATTCGGGTCATTGACACTGATGGCGGACAATTGGGAATTATGCCCCCACAAGAAGCACTACAACTAGCAGAGGAAAAAGAACTAGATTTAGTGCTACTCAGTGACAAAGCTGACCCGCCAGTTTGTCGGATTATGGACTACGGGAAATACAAGTTTGAGCAGGAGAAAAAGGCGCGGGAAGCCCGTAAAAAACAGCACACGGCTGATGTCAAAGAAGTTAAGATGCGCTACAAAATAGAAGAACACGACTACAACGTGCGTGTCAAGCAAGCAGAGCGCTTTTTGAAAGATGGTGATAAAGTCAAAGCTACCGTGATGTTTCGGGGCCGAGAAATTCAACACAGTGACCTCGCAGAAGATTTGCTCAAACGCATGGCAACGGACTTAGAGCCGTTTGGTGAAGTTCAGCAAGCGCCCAAAAAAGAAGGGCGAAATATGATGATGCTCCTCTCACCCAAAAAATAATCCTTTAACTTTCAATAGATAAGTTTGAAAATCCCTTGGCTTTTAGCCAGGGGATTTTTTCATTTTAGCTGTCACAAGATTACACATTTTATAGACATACATAGGTAGGGGCGTACAGCAGTAAGCCCCTACAGGTGATTTATATATTGCAAATATTTTTGTCAATAGTATCAGGTCGTATAAATTTATCTCAAATCGATAGTCCTGAACGCTGAGTGGGAAAGATAATACTCAGTTGCTCAGGACTTTTGTGATGTCTGGGGGATGGGGGAATGAAGAGACACACAGAGGGGGAGACGCGGTGAGGAAGTCGGAGTCTTGGACGCCACTTCCTTCAAGCCGGGAAACCCGTCCAACGGAGTGGCTCCGCTTTCCGTCGAGTCCGAACTTTCTCACTCGTTCGCTGAAAGCGTTCCCGAAGGGTAGGGGAAGGTGGGGAAAAAATTCTCCGTGTCCCGATGTTCCCGCGTCCCCCGAAGTTCGGAGCGCCGGAAGCCGGCGCTCCGACTTCTCTCCGTGTTCTCTTCTCCATTACGCGGTGATACTACCAGAAACTAAAACTGCATGGAACTGAAAAATCACTGGTTGGCTGTAAATAAAGTTGCTTTACCACGATTGCTACAGTGGGTAAATCTCCGACCGGAGGAGAGCGAACGGACTCAGATGATGTTCATATTTTACACAACTGTATCTGTAGGATTACGGTGGGCAGAGGACAGTACAGTGGCGCTGTTTTTAGGTGAATATGATACTAATCTACTACCTTGGATGTATATTGCCAGTGCCGTAATGAGTACAGGACTGGTTTTTTTATATTCTTGGCTACAAAAAATTTATCCTTTACGCCAGGTGATTGTGGCGATCGCACCTTGCATGGTGACGCCATTAATTTTGTTAGTTTTATTACGTTGGGGAACCAATGTTTCCTACTTAGCAGTGATTTTGGTGTTTCTGCTGCGGCTGTGGGTAGATGCACTTTATGTGGTCAATGACCTCAACACCTCCATTGTTGCTAACCAACTATTTAACATTCGAGAGATTAAGCGTACTTATCCACTGGTCAGTAGTGGCCTTCTAGTAGCAGATGTCATCAGTGGTTTTAGTTTACCTTGGTTGGTGCAGTACGCCAGACTCAATAAGGTGATTCTCATCGCCTGTGGCGTGATTTTATTAGGATCGGTAATTTTATTCTATTTAACTCATCAGTATCGAGCAGCTTTTCCTGAAACTCCACAAATCACAATTCCTGGAGAACAAGCTTCACGACAGCGTTTTCTCAAAAGTCCTTTGAAGCGCTATGTTTGGCATTTATTTGCTTTTGTAGGTCTGTTGCAGGTGATTGGGTTATTAATAGATTTTCAGTATTTGCGCGAACTCCAATCGACTTTAAACGACCGAGAACTCGCTAGTTTCTTGGGTCTATTTGGTGGCATGTTGGGATTGTGTGAGTTGTTGATCCAGTGGTTTATTTCCAGCCGACTTATTGAACGGATGGGAGTCTTTTTTACTGCCACACTTTTACCAATCACCGTTGGCTTTTTACTACCGGGAGTGCTGGTATTTTTGCATTTAATTCCAGCGATGCAATCGCAAAGCTTTTTCTGGGGTCTAATAATTGTCAAATTCTGTGATGAACTTCTGCGCTACACCTTTGTGATGAGTAGCGGGCCCATACTGTATCAACCGATTCCAGAGGCAATTCGCAGCCAGATGCAGACCTTATCTGGCGGAACTGCCGAAGCCATCGCCACAGGGTTGACGGGATTATTAATTTTTCTCACTTTATTAGTTTGTGGGCAATTTGTACCTGAGCCACTGCAAAAATGGGTGTTAGTCGCAGAAACAATGCTGATAGCTAGCACTTGTTTAAAAGTAGTTTGCCAATTGCGATCGCGCTATGTTGACTTGTTAGTTTTAAGCGTGGCACGCGGTCAACTGAGTGCAACGAATGTCGGTCTAAAATTCTTTAAGCAGGGCGTAGTCAAAGCATTGGCTGAAAAAGGCAATGAGGCAGATAAACACTCTTGTATTGAACTTTTAGCCCAAATTGATTCCCAAGGTGCTGCGGAAGTTTTAGCACCTTTATTAGTCAAGTTAACCCCAGATTTACAGTGTCAAAGTTTGGAAGTGATGCTAATGGGAGGTGCAAATCCCGCTTATGTAACTGCTATCCGTCCTTTGTTAGAACAACCCCAAGAAACTAACCCCGAAGTTTTTGCTCTAGCGTTGCGCTACATTTGGCTAGCTGAACCAAATCCCAATTTAAGCCTCCTTGAAGAATACCTAAACCCCCGGCAAAACTCACTCATCCGCGCCACCGCCGCTGCTTTAGTCTTACGCCAAGGAACCCCGATGCAAAAAGTAGCAGCTACCAAAACCATGCGCCGGATGCTGACTCATAAGCAAGAACGAGAACGGATAAATGGAGTCAAGGCGCTCAGAGAAGCAGTTTATTTGCAGGCATTACGAATTCACATTCCGAATTTATTACAAGATGAATCGTTAAGGGTGCGCTGTGCGGTATTGGAAATGATTGCAGCAACCCATTTAGAGGAGTATTATTCAGCGCTGATTGCCGCACTTTACTATAAGTCAACCCGTAGCACAGCAATGTTAGCCCTAGTAAGATTGGAAAATGAAGCCCTAGAAATGCTATTGCAGTTGGCTACGAATATTTACAAACCAGAAGTAGTGCGGATGTATGCTTGGCGAACCATTGCTCAAGTTAATACCCAGGAAGCAATGGAAGCTTTATGGGAAAACCTAGAAACTTATTGGGGTACTACCAGGGATCATATTCTTCACAGCTTACTCAAAATACACAAACAACCGGCAATTACAGGCTTACGAGATCGGTTTTATGAAAGTAGGGTGGAAAAATTAATCGACCAAGAACTACGATTTTTAGGTGAAATTTACGCTGCTTATATAGACTTTCAAGCTCTAGAAAAACAAGAAGATTATCAATCAAATGAGAGGATTTTGATTGTCTGTGAGTTGCTGCAACGATCGCTCAGAGAATTAGAATTGGATGTCAAAGAACGGTTGTTACTGCTACTGAGACTGCTTTACTCGCCAGAAAAGATGCAAGCAGCAGCCTTTAATTTGCGATCGCTCTCATTGGTCAACTTAGCACGGGGGTTAGAAATCTTAGAACACACCATAACCTTGTCTTCCAAATCTCTATTGCTGAATATTTTAGATCAGCGAACAGAGCCAGAAAAATTACAACATTTAGTAGAAGCAAAAATTGTCGAATATGAAAGTATGTTAGTTAGCGATCGCCTCCACAGATTACTGCTATTGGGTAATTTGCTTTCTGACTGGTGCCTAGCTTGCTGTTTTCATTTTGCTCAGGTTGCACGTATCCGACTGACAAGTTCTGAGATTGTAGCCAGTTTACGCCATCCAACTGGCTTTGTTCGGGAAGCGGCGATCGCATACTTGAATATGGTTTCACAGCGCGTCCTTTTCCAAATCCTACCCCAATTACAAAACGACCCACACCCTCTAGTAGCCGCCCAAGTTAAAGAGTTGCTGGAAAAATATCAATTCAAAAATTACAAGAAGTAGTGGGAAGTTTACGTCTAATTAGACTAATCTCTTTGCTGAGTGCGCGGATGGGTAGGTGTTTATGAGCAGGTGACTACAAAAATGGCTCAATTGCCTTCTATGTAAGAATTTGGCGCCAATAGCATCTCTCAAACATCCGCGCACCTTATTTGGCCTAGCTTTCAGCGATTTAGATCTAGTAAAATTACAAATTTTTGTGTTATGATTACCCCATCCGCGCAACAGTACCTTGAAAACCAAATATCGCAGCACTTTTAGACTCCCGCCATTGTAATTAACTAAAATCCCTATTAGGGATTGAAACACCTATATGTACCCCTCCAGCGAGAACGACTAAAGATCATTGTAATTAACTAAAATCCCTATTAGGGATTGAAACCTGAAATATCCTCATAATCATTTAGGATATACTTAGTATATTGTAATTAACTAAAATCCCTATTAGGGATTGAAACAATAGCTCCACCACCAGTTGTCTGAGTAGCGGTAGTATTGTAATTAACTAAAATCCCTATTAGGGATTGAAACTCAAGGAATCTTCTGATGCATTACGCCAAAAAGTAATTGTAATTAACTAAAATCCCTATTAGGGATTGAAACGAGAGCTATTTATTATCAAAGGACTGACAATGGCTGATTGTAATTAACTAAAATCCCTATTAGGGATTGAAACCTAACTCAAACTCTTTTATTTATCCAAGAATAGATTGTAATTAACTAAAATCCCTATTAGGGATTGAAACAGGTGGAGTGGATTTGGAACTCGCGCGATGGCGATTGTAATTAACTAAAATCCCTATTAGGGATTGAAACAGAATTTCCGCATGTCTATCATAATCATGGGAAGATTGTAATTAACTAAAATCCCTATTAGGGATTGAAACTTTTAGTATTTTCAGGGATAAATTAACTGAAAAATTGTAATTAACTAAAATCCCTATTAGGGATTGAAACGAGGTTTCCTCAGACGTATTAGAATCACACCTTATTGTAATTAACTAAAATCCCTATTAGGGATTGAAACACATACGTAACGCCGTGTATCTTATGGAGCAACATTGTAATTAACTAAAATCCCTATTAGGGATTGAAACCTGGTGTTTGAATTTTTTGGAATCTATTAGATACCGATTGTAATTAACTAAAATCCCTATTAGGGATTGAAACTTTTTAATGCACTCCTCAATGAATTCGTGAAGAGCAATAATTGTAATTAACTAAAATCCCTATTAGGGATTGAAACACATAACTGGCATAGATGAACAAGGTATTTACCAAATTGTAATTAACTAAAATCCCTATTAGGGATTGAAACTGTAGGGTGGCTTAATTCCCTACACTGACGAGGAAATATGAGATTGTAATTAACTAAAATCCCTATTAGGGATTGAAACTGGTGGAAAGTAAGGACTAAGGCTAAAGAGGCTGATTGTAATTAACTAAAATCCCTATTAGGGATTGAAACTGCAAAGAACGCCCTAGAAATGAACTTATCAAATTGCAATTAACTAAAATCCCTATTAGGGATTGAAAACTTCTCACACGTTCATTCCCTGTTAGCCTAGAGAGTAAAGTAAAAACTCAAAGAGCATTAGGAATATTAATGTACGTATTAATTGGTGGAGCAGGCTTAGTGGGGCTGAGTTTAGCGCAGAAACTAGTAGAACTGGGGCATACTGTTGCGGTTATTGATATTGACCCTACCGCTTGTCGCTATGCTCGCGAACAAGTGGGGGCAATGGCTTTTGAAGGAAGTGCTGTAAGTACAGAAGTATTGTTAGAAGCTGGGATTCGCAAAGCTAGCTCTTTGGCTGCTGTCCTCCGCAGTGATGCCTTAAACTTGGCAATGGTGACTCTTGCTAAACATTATGGCGTTCCTCATATTTTAAGTCGGATGCGCCACCCTGATTTTGCTGAACCGCTGCGTCTGGCTGGAGCTAACCATATTATCAGTACTGTTGAACTATCGGTTTCAACAATGGTAAATGCCATTGAGTATCCGCAAGTAGAATCGATGATGCATTTTGAGCAGGGACAGATTGAGGTGCTAAAACTTTCCATCCCAAATAATTGCTATGTTGTTGGTCGTAGCGTTGCTGAAATTGCTCAGGATTCCCGGTTTCCCACTGGTTCGTTAATTATTGGCTATCAACCTCATCCCCACGAAAATTTGATGATTCCCAATGGCAGTACAGTACTGGAACCTGATTCAACTGTGCTGATTGTGACTAAACCAGGATGTTTACACCAAGTCATTGATTTTATAGAAGGCTGTAATAATTCGTAATTAGCACAATTTTAGACTTGGTTATTCAAAAATTAAATCTAAACGCTGCTGGGTTTGTTGGAGTGCTTTGGTTGGTGAATATTGACCCAACAACACAGATTCAATTGCCCGTCCTAAGCTGTCGGAAATTCTATTGTAACCAAGAAAAATCGGACGCGATCGCCCATATTTTGCTTGCTCTAAAAATACTTTTGCTTGGGGAATTTGATTGACAAAATCCTGATATTTGGGATTTTCACGAGACTTCAGATTCACTGGTAAATAGCCAGTTTCCAATGCTAATTCTGTTTGAAATTCTTCACTCAAAGTATATTCAACAAACTTAAAAGCTGCTTTTTCACGTTCTGGTGTGGTTTTGAAAAAGAAGAGATTTTCACCACCGATAACAGTAGCAGCTTTTTCAGCAACAGGAATAGGAAAAACATCAAAATCAACACCACTGGTTTGAAATTGCCCCAGATTCCAAGGCCCATTTAATTGCATTGCAACTTTACCACTGAGCAAGTCATCTGTCTCATAACCGCGTTCTGGACTAGATAAAATAGCAGAACCCTCCGTAATTAAATCACGCCAAAATTGTAAAGCTGCGATCGCTCCTTGATTATCTTTCAAATCCACTGCTGCCGCATTTTGTGAATCACCACTCATCAACTCGCCACCGCTACTCCACAAAAACGGTAGCCAAGTGAAGACTGTAAATTCTCCTTTCCCCAAAGGTAGAAACATGCCATATTGATCTGTTCGCCCATCGCCATTAGTATCACGAGTTAATTGCTTGGCAACTTGGCCAAACTCCTCCCAAGTCCGGGGTAATTCAGTAATTCCCGCAGCCTTAAACAAACTTGGGCGATAAAAAATACCAACATTATTGCTAGCAAACGGCACAGACCAAATCTTACCGTTATATTTCATTGATGTATATAAAGTGGGGTCAATTTCGGCTTTAATTGGGGATTTTTCTAGCATTTCATCCAAAGGTAAAAGCGCCCCAAGTTCTACCAATTGACCGGCGATCGTCGAATTGTACCACAACAAATCAGGAGGTGCATTTCCTACCACTGCTGCCAAAATCTTGGGCGTTTGCTGATCCTGTTGTCCGACATAAAGCGACTCTACTTGAATATCTGGGTGAGATTGATTGAATTTGTCCACCAGCTTTTGCAGCACATCCCGATTTGGTGGCGGATTTACCCCTTGCCAAAGGGTTAAATGAATTACATTATCTTGTTTAACACCAGGTAGAATAGCTTGACATCCAATGAAGGCTACTATGCCCGCCAACAATATCAGCAGCAAATTCCTCAAGTAGTCTGACAAGTTCTTTCTTGTTCGCTTGGTATGCCAAAGAGATGAAAAATAATCTTGCATGATGTTTATTAAATTCGGTACTGGGTACTGGGTATAGAGAAAGTATTCCTAAATATTTATTTCCTAGTCCTTAGTCCCCTGTTACTAGTTCCCACTCCCTTTTACCAAATTCATCTTTGCATTTGCGCCAAAGCTAGGTATTCTAAAACTTCACTCATTTTATAATCATTATGTTTGAGTAGAATTTTGATAATTTCAGATTATGGCAGGACATAGTAAATGGGCAAATATTAAACGCCAGAAGGCGGTAGTAGATGCAAAAAAGGGAAAAACCTTCACTCAGTTATCGAGAGCAATTATTGTTGCCGCCAGAAGTGGTGTGCCAGACCCAGCGCTGAATTTTCAACTTCGTACAGCAATCGACAAGGCAAAAGCAGCAAGTATTCCCAATGATAATATTGAACGGGCGATCGCTAAGGGTGCAGGCACTTTTGGTGCAGACAGCGCCAATTTTGAAGCTATTCGCTACGAAGGTTACGGCCCCGGTGGTGTGGCAATTTTGATTGAAGCCCTGACAGATAATCGCAATCGCACAGCCGCTGATTTGCGTGCAGCTTTTAGTAAAAATGGCGGTAATTTGGGTGAAACAGGTTGTGTTAGCTGGATGTTTGACCAAAAAGGCGTTTGTCTCGTCCAGGGTGTGGTTAACGAGGAACAGCTTTTAGAAGCATCCTTGGAAGGTGGCGCCGAGTCTTATGAAATGACTGAAGATGAGATGTCTGAGGTATTTACTGAAATCGGAAATTTAGAAACCCTCAGCCAGACACTTAAGGATAAAGGCTTTAAAGTCACTGATGCTGAATTGCGCTGGGTTCCCAGTAATAGTGTAGAAGTTACCGATCCCGAACAGGCGCGATCGCTTTTTAAATTAATTGACACTTTAGAAAGCTTAGATGATGTTCAAAATGTCACAGCTAACTTTGAAGTAGCAGAAGAATTGATGACTCTCAGTATTTCTTAAGCAAAATCCGTCCAAACAGACATGAAAGATTCACATCAATTACAACCTCGTGACATACAGCTGTTGGATAGTTTAACTGTTGATTAATTGATGAGGAATTTCACGTGCATAACTTCGCGAAAGCTTTAGTTTTGGCTTTAATATTTGCTGCCCCTGTAGCCATTTCTGTACCTGCTGTTCAAGCTGGAACTATCCACCATACTAAAATAAAAACTGCCAAAGTTCATCAGAAATATTACAAACACCACAAGCATCATCTAGTTCACAAAGCTCATAAATAGTTACTATTAGCTGGAAAAAGTTCTAGTAACTATGTAATCAACTTTAGCCTTAGTTTACTCCAAAAGTATTGCATTATTTAAGCCCGCTGCAATCTATAGTAATCAGCGGGTATTTTCAATTACAGCAGATTGCAACTTTGTGAGGTACAGATAATTGTAAGGGCGAACGGCTGTTCGCCCCTCCTGTGTACTTCATTTACCTCAAAAACGTGTCCCATTCAATACTTACAGCAAATTTCATGTTAATAAAATATACAACCTAGCTTGCAAAGCTAGGTATAAAGCTTGTTTGAGTTAGAATTTATCGATTTTTAATCGTGAATTATGTTTAAATTTCATGATTTATTAGTATCGGCATTGCCACTAATAATTGTTTGGAAAATATTCCCTACTAAAAACAAAAATGCTCCGACTAACAAGACGAGCATTAAGCTAGCAAGGGCAGCAAAAGGAGAGGTGATAAATAAAACTAAGAATGTAAACATTAAAATCGTTACTACTGTTCTATTCATCATTTTTGACCTTTAAGAGTTACCTATATTAACCTAACTAATTCAGTCATGAATTCGTATATATCTAACTGAAGGAATTAGTCTAAGTCTCTAGTAGCATTTTGAAGTTAATTCTGAAGAAAGACAGAAACTACACCAAAGCTATCAGGACTTACGCACTCAAGCTTGAAACCCCGATCCCCCCTTATTCAAGGGGGTTGGGGGATCTGAGTGCGTAAGTCGTAGCTATGATGCACTAGTAGCGATCGCACCCTAATAAATAGTAATTTATTTTACTAATACCATCCAAGTTATTACGTGTTTTTACATGATTAAATGTTGGTAAGGTGATTCAAATCGTCAATCCCGATCCTTTTACTGTTCGTCTGAGCTTGCTCAAAAAGCCGCGATCGCGTCAAAATAAGAGTTAAGATGCTGTAATTTATCTTCACAATGGCGCTAGCAGAGCTTAATCAAACTCTTTACTCTCCCCAAACACCATCAGACAAGCGGGGATACGAATATGATTTGGTAATTGTAGGCGGTGGAATTGCTGGGTTAACTCTAGCCTCTGCCTTAAAGGATTCTGGCTTGAGTGTGCTGCTGATTGAAGCGAAAGTGGCATCAGCAGCAGTAGCCAAGGGTCAAGCCTATGCAATTCACATGCTTTCGTCCCTGATTTACCAAGGAATTGGAGTTTGGGACAAAATGCTGCCTCAAATAGCCAAATATTGCCGGGTTCGTCTTTCTGATGCCGATTATCCCGGTGTGGTGGAATTTGTCACAGACGATATAGGTACGCCAGAGTTGGGTTATGTGGCGGAACACCAAGCAATATTGGAACCTTTACAGGAGTTTGTTCGAGATTGTGCAAATGTGACTTATCTGTGTCCGGCTGAGGTGGTAAATACGCAGTACCAACAGGACGCTGTAGCCATAGATATTAAAGTTGCTGGCGAACTACGAACTATCAAGAGTAAATTACTTGTAGCCGCAGATGGATCGCGATCGCCGATTCGTCAAGCTGCTGGTATCAAAACCTCTGGCTGGAAATATTGGCAGTCTTGCATCGTTGCATTTGTCAAACCCGAAAAACCCCACAATAATACCGCTTATGAAAGATTTTGGTCTAGCGGGCCGTTTGCAATTTTACCTTTACCAGGGAACCGCTGCCGAATTGTGTGGACAGCCCCTCATGAAGAAGCAAAAGCTTTATGTGCTTTGGATGATGAGCAATTTTTGGCAGAATTAACCCGCCGCTATGGCAATCAGATGGGTAAATTGGAACTACTAGGCGATCGCTTTGTTTTTCAAGTACAACTCATGCAAAGCGATCGCTATGTTCTTCCCCGACTAGCATTAATTGGTGACGCTGCACACAACTGTCATCCCGTCGGCGGACAAGGTTTAAATTTGGGTATTCGGGATGCAGCAGCTTTGGCACAAGTAATACAAGCAGCCCACAAGTCTGGTAAAGATATTGGCGAGATTCAAATTCTCAAACGTTATGAACGCTGGCGCAAGTTGGAAAACCTGACAATTTTGGGTTTCACCGATTTGTTAGATCGGATTTTTTCTAATAATTTCTTACCTGTGGTGTTGGTTCGTCGCTTGGGTTTATGGTTATTGCAGCGAGTACCTGTGTTAAAAGTATTTATGCTGAAATTGATGATCGGTTTGAAGGGACGGACTCCAGAATTGGCAAAACGATAAACCCTAAACCAGGCCAGCTTGAAAAATCTGGTTTGGGGTGAGATTTAATTCAGGAAAAGTTTGGGAGACGATGCGATCGCTATCTCGAAACTTACTTACCTGATATTCCCCATCAACCAAGTTACAAACCGAGATTGTCGGTTGCTTGGGGTTACCGATAAAATTACGTCCACCCAAGGCAGCATAATCGATAATCCAGTATTCGGAGATACCCATCTCTTCGTAATCAGCGTATTTTAAATAGTAATCGTCCCGCCAATTGGTTGATACAACCTCAATCACCAAAGGTATCGATGCACCCAGGCTAACAATAGATTGTTTTTTCCACAATGGTTCGTTTACCAGATTTGCACGGTTTAGCACCAATATATCTGGTAAGTAACCAGAATCTTTTTCAGGAGGTCTAACGATAACTTGATTGGGGATACCATAAGGAAGGTTTAATCGGTCAATTGAAGCACCAAGCTTTATCGTCAAAAATGCTTTAAGGTCTTCGTGTTCCCCTACTGGTTGTGCCATCTCAACAATGTCTCCGTTATGTAGTTCGTAGCGTACCTCTGAATTTTCGGGTAGCCAATCGACAAATTCCTCAAAGGTTACTTGCTTGGGTATGGCTTGAGTCATAAATGATAAAGGATTACTGATAATAGAAATATTATCTCTAATTTAAAGGACTGCGAACAGCTTTTAGAGTTCAGTTAAGTTTGATGTCCGCGGAGTAGATTAGACTTGAAATAAGAAGTAATAAAAGGAACTTACCGCATGGGTGTTGAGGTATTTTTCTCCTATTCCCATAAAGATGAAACCTTGAGAGATGAGTTAGCAAAGCATCTCACTATGATGAAAGTGCAATTATTTTAGATGCAAATCAGTCTACGACTATTCGTGAGCGGCTTGGTCTTTCGCTGAGGATAACGCTCAGGTTAAACACTCGTTCTGAAATAACCCGTATTTGGATAGGAAATCAAAAATGGATTGACAAAATTATTGTGGCATTTATTGGTATAGTACTTTGGCTTCTGGCAATAACCTATTATACAAAGCCTTCTTGTGCCTCTTAATATTATAAATAATGGTAATAATATACCTTTGCTTATAATCATCGTTGTTGGTTTATTAATAATACTTCCTACTATCGGTGCATATTTACAACTCAAAATTACACAAGATGTATGGAATATGATTGAGAATCATGCGGCACTTGAACATGGATCAAACTCTTAACCCGATCTACTACACTCAGCATCAATATTGATTGAAAACATGATTATTCATGTATTTATTTAAAATTAAACGGGTTTAATAAAGTAAAATCCAAGCCATAATTCAGAAGCCAAAAAATTTTAATGCCTATCCTATTTGAGTGCTGATAATGAGTGGTGGAAGCAGGCAAGAGACGCCAAGTGTATTAAATTGTTGTTGGAATAATATAAAAATTGTTACATTTATCCTAAAGATAGATGTAACACCGTTAAATCTATGCTAAACACTCAGTACTGTCAACCCTAAGATTGAAAATTAGTATTTTTGTACATAAAATTAAAAATCTCAAATTAAAAATTGGTAACACTGATGGTTAGGAGTGCTAGAGTTTCAAGAAATTCATCGGAACTTTTCAGCGGGTATTCATGCTGAAGAAACTACAGAAAAAGCAAATTTCGGTAATTGTGGCTGCGGCGCTGTTCGCCTTTTCAGCTGGGGCAATGGTATCGGCGCCTGAGATTGGCAAATCTCTGGGACAATGGCTCAAATTGGGTAAAAATCAGGTAGAGCAAACATCTGAGGCTAGCGTTGCCCAATCAGCGGTCTTTCCACTGATATCACAATCTCTGCCAGAACGGGCGGCAAAACTAGCTGCGATCGCAGGGCAGTCGGCTTCGCCAGACCGCAATCGCGCTCGTTATCTTTTGGCGAGTGATTACATTGAAAGAACCCAAGGGAAAAAAGCCCTGGCTTTATTGGAAGGATTAGAGAAAGATTATCCCATTCTCGCGCCTTACATTTTGCTCAAACAAGCCCAAGCAGAGGATCTGTTGGGTGAGGACGGCAAAGCCTCGGATCTGCGGCGAAAAGTTCTCAAAGCGTATTCCAAAGAAGCAGCCGCAGTCAAAGCCCTATATCTAATTGCCCAACCAAAGGAACAGGAAACCGCCATCGCTCAATTTCCTTCTAATCCTTTGACTTGGGAAATTATCCGCAAACGTTTACAAGAAAATGCCAATCAACCAAAATTACAGTTGATTTTGGCAAAATACGCTTATGACCAACCAGGCATAGTGGGGGTTTTGGATCAGTTAGTCAAAGAGCCGAACCTCAAAGCTGAAGATTGGGAACTCATTGGTACAGCCTATTGGGAAAATAATCAATTTCTCAAGGCCGGGAATGCTTATGCCAAAGCACCTAAAACAGCCCGCAACCTCTATCGCACTGGACGGGGGTTACAGGTAGGAGGCAAAGATAAAGAAAAAGCGATCGCCACCTATAAACAAGTGGTGCAGCAATTTCCCCAAGCCAAAGAAACTGGAACTGCACTACTGCGATTAGCAGAAACAGGAAAAACTCCCAAAGATGGCTTACCATATCTTGACCAGGTAATTACTAAGTTTCCCGATCAAGCTGGTACTGCACTGGTACAAAAAGCCAAAACTTTCCAAGCACTCAAAGATCAAAAGTCAGCTAGTTCGGCGTGGCAATTACTTTTAGGCAAGTACGGCAATTCTGACGAAGCAGCAGAGTATCGCTGGAAAATCGCCCAAGAGAAAGCCAACGCTAAGGATTACATCGGTGCATGGCAATGGGCAGAACCGATTGTTAGCAACAACCCTAACAGTATTTTGGCTCCGAGAGCAGGCTTTTGGGTAGGTAAATGGGCAGCTTCGCTAGGAAAACAGCAGGAGTCCCAAACTGCTTATGAGTATGTGATTAGCCAGTTTCCCTACTCTTACTATGCATGGCGATCGGCGACAATGTTAGGGCTAAATGTCGGCAACTTTGACAACGTGCGCCTGATGAACCCGGAAGTTGTCGCACCCCAGCGTTCATTACCTCCTGCGGGTTCTGAGACTTTCAAAGAGTTGTATCTGTTGGGTCAAGACCGCGATGCTTGGTTACAATGGCAAACGGAATTTCAGAACAAAATTCAGCCAACGGTAGCAGAGCAATTTACTGAAGGGTTGATGCAGCAGGCAAGGGGAGAAAACCTCATCGGAATTGACAAAATTTCTAAATTGGAAGACCGGGAAATACCAGCTGAACTTGCCGAATATCAAACTCTGAGCAAACAAATCTCTTACTGGCAAGCCCGTTATCCATTTCCCTATTTGCGAGAAATTGAAAAGTGGTCTACTGAGCGTCAACTCAATCCTCTGTTAGTCACTGCCTTAATTCGTCAAGAGTCCAGATTTCAACCAAAAATTAAATCTGTGGCAAATGCTACTGGCTTAATGCAGGTGTTACCGAGTACAGCTCAATGGATCGCCCCACAAATCAAGTTGAATAGCAAAACAATAAACTTAGAAAATCCCAATGAGAATATCATGCTGGGTACATGGTATTTGGATCATACCCATCAGCAATATAACAATAATTCCTTGCTGGCGATCGCCAGTTACAACGCTGGGCCTGGCAATGTCTCCAAATGGCTGCAAACTCTCACTACACAAGACCCAGATGAGTTTGTGGAAGACATTCCCTTTGATGAAACTAAAAATTATGTGCGTCAAGTATTTGGCAATTACTGGAATTATCTCAGACTTTACAACCCTGAGATTTCTAGCATAGTGGCAAAGTACTCGACTACACATCCAAAACTGCCGACGCAGTGAGGGGCAGGGGAGGCAGGGGAGGCAGGGGAGGCAGGGGGAGAATAACTCTTACTCTCAATTTCTAACTCAGCAATACCCATGCCTAATGCCCAATGCCCAATCCCCAATGCCCAATCCCCAATGCCCAATGCCCAATATTCAATACTCGAAGACTTCCATTGACATTAAGCCGTCAGCTACTTTGGTGACGGCGCCGGTCATGGTGACTGTAAAATCGTCAGTGATGGCGATCGCAATTTGTCCTCCTGGCATGTGAACTGTGATTGATGAATCACACAAGTTCAATTTGTGGGCAACAGCGGCCGCTGCACTGCTACTACTGCCAGATGCTAAGGTGTAACCTGCTCCTCTTTCCCAAATCTCAATTTGAAGATTTGTGCGATCGAGAACTTTCATAAACTGAACATTGGTACGGTTGGGAAAGTAAGGATGAACTTCTAGCAAACAACCATACCGCTTCGCAATTTCGGGTGTAAGTTCGGGTAACTGGATAACACAGTGTGGATTTCCAACGGTGGCTGCACTAAAGGTAAAGGTTTGGTCAGCAACGATAATACTTTCTTTGAGAACTTCTCTGGAGTCTCCTGTCACCGGAACCTTTTCGCTTTGGAAGCTCACACGACCCATTTCTACTTGAACAGTTTTACCTGAGTGGGCAACCCGCGCTTTGACTCGTCCGCCAAGGGTATCAATATCAAATTCTTCTTCTTGAACAAGCTGGTTATCCCACAAGTAGCGAGAAAATATTCTCAATCCGTTACCACTTTTCTCTGCCTCACTGCCATCTGGGTTAAAAATTCGCAATCCAAATTTGGCATTGTTGGATGATAAAGGGCCAAACAGAATGCCGTCTGAGCCAATTCCAAAGTTGCGATGACAAATTCGCTCAATTTTTTCTGGGGTTAATTCAAATGCTAAGTCTTGAGGAGAAATAACTAGATAATCGTTTCCGAGAGCGTGATACTTGGAGTATTTCACTTGAGCAAACATAGCAGATATATTAAAAAATAGATGTCTTTAGGGAATTACAGCAGAATTTAGAAGTCAGAATTAGAATAGGCTCAGAGCCTAGCTTTAAAATATTGCCGCAAATTATCTTTATATTTAGTGAATTTAGATTGCTAATTTTTGAAAACTTTTAAGATTTATATTATTTTACCGTAGAAATAATTCTACCTCTTTTTTATAGGCAACTATTCATAAAATGGATATGGAGCTTTGTGTATTATTTATGTATTACAATAAATTAGGAAGTCAGAATTTAGGGGTCTTAGAGCCACCTATTCATAGGTATTTATCCGCTTTTTTTGAAGTTGCCGCTTTTGCTATCAACTATAACAAGAAAGATTAACAATTCAAAATTCAAAATTCACGCATTAAAGACAATTTAAGAAGGGGACTCTTCGCCCGACTGAAACTGGGGCTACCTGTAGAGGTAGGGGTCTTAAACCCTTTTATTTACGATAAAGGGCTTAGTCGTCAGAATTGTCCAATTTAATTCTGTAGGAATGATCAATGAATAAATAGGTTTAATTCCCCCACTTGGAGCATTGGTGAATCCTGAATTTTCTTTAAAAAGTATTATATTTTACCAAATTCCCAACATATATCATTAACGAAATATTATGCTGTTTAGTCTAAACAACTTGCCCTATTGGATTTTTCTGGTGATGGGAGTCTTGCTGTTCTTTTTTATGATCATTTCCGGCGGTGGAGGGCAGGACATTGATGCAGATGTGGATGTGGATGTAGATGCAGATGTAGACGCAGATAGCAATAACGAATTCGGTTTTGGGCAATTTCTGGGATGGGCTGGTATTGGGAAAGCCCCATTGATATTGTTACTGGCTATAGATTTGAGTTTGTGGGGCGTTTTGGGCTGGATGTTGAATGTTTGGTTTGGTGGAGTTTCCAATAGTAATATTGGTGGTTTGATTGGAAGCATTATATTATTTGGTTCATTAATTATTAGTTTATTATTGGGAGGATTGATAGCGCGACCAATTGGCAAAATATTTGCTGAATTTAGCGAGGATGTAAGTAGCGATCGCTTAATAGGTTGCATTGGAATTGTCACATCTGCTTATATTCCAACTGAGAATCAGGGCAGAATTGGACAAGTAGATGTGCTAGATGCAAAACGCAATCTTTTAACTATTAGTGCTGTTCTCCCAGACTGGGTAACTATTGCACCACAACGTGGAGAAAGAGCTTTAATTATTGAACATAAGGCACAAATTTATGTAGTTATTGCTAAAGATAGTCCCGATGAAGAACAATGGTTAACTAATTCATCTCGTTGAGATTAAAATTCTTAAGAGGAAAATAATATGCTTTTTTGGTTGACTTTTATCCAGTCTTTACCGAGCGTCAAAATAGCTGAAGTTCCACAGGTTAAGTTACAACAACAAAAACAAATAACATTAATTGACCAAACACTCCCAGTAAAAGTTATGCCTAATTTTGCTCAAGTCAATGGTGGATTAGTATTTCCAGTGGTGATTGCTGGCCTAGTTTTATTACTGTTACTCAGCTTGTTTGCTTATACGCGGGTTTATGTAGTGACACCCAACAACGAAGCTTTCGTGAGGACTGGGGGTCTTTTTATTAAAAAGAAAGCGGTGATTCTCTATGGAGGTTGCATTGTTTTACCCGGATTCCATCAGCTGACACGAGTACCTCTGCGAGAAATTTCTATTGATGTAGAACGCACTGGTAAACTTGCAGTCCGGACTAAAGATTACTTACGAGCAGATATCCGCGTGACTTTTTATGTATGTATTAATGCCTCTGAAGAAGATGTTTTGACAGCAGCGGCTAGATTATCCCAAAATGGTACTAAAATTACTCCAGAAGATATCAAAAATGCTTTAGAAAAAAGAGCAGATGACGCAATTAGGGCGGCAGCTAAAACCAAAGATTTAGCAGAAATTGATTCTGATAAATTGGGGTTTGCTCAGGAAGTGCTGAACTTAGTTGGAACAGATTTGAAAAAAGTAGGCTTAACTTTAAATAACATTGCAATCTCCGAAATATTAGAAAGTGTTACCTACGATCCAGATAACTTTTTTGATGCTCAAGGTGTGCGCTTACGAACCGAAATTATTCAACGTTCGATTCAACAAAAACGGGAAGTTGAGTTAGCAGCACAAGTGACAATTGAGCAAAAAGAACTGGATGCTCAAAAGCGATCGCTACAAATTGCCCAAGAACAAGAAAGTGCTAAATTAGAGCAAAAATTGCAAGTAGAAGCACTAAAAGCCCAGCGAGAACGGGAAATTCAAGAATCCAAAGACAGGGAAGCTGCAACAGTACGCCGAACTAAAATTTTGCAAGAAAAATCAGTTGAAGAAGAAGAAATTCGCAAAAAATTATCGGTGCAACAAAGCCAAATTGAAGCTGATATTTCTCTAGAGGAACGCAATAAACAGCTAAAGGTAGCACAAGCACTGCAAAAACAAGAATCTGAACTAGCAGAAATTGCCCGTCAACAAAGTGTAGAATCCGGAAAGTTACAAGCACAAGTGCAGATAGTTGAGTCAGAACGACTGGCAAAACTAGCTCAAGAAGATGTGGCGATCGCCATTGCTAATAAAAAACGCGAAAGCTTTGTGGCACAAGCAGAACAAGCCAAAGCCGAAGAATCGGTGAAGACAGCCAGTGAAGTGGAAAAAGCCGAACGCAACAAACGCCTATCAACGATTGCTGCGGAACGAGAAGCCCAAGAAAAGAGTATTGGCGATCGTAACGTTGTGGAAATTGATGCTTTCCGCCGCCGTCGTCAAGCTGAAATTGCCCAAGAAGCAGCAGAATTAGAAGCAGAAGCAATTCGCACTCTAGCAGCAGCTAACCGCGATCAAGTTTTAGCAGAAGCCGAAGGTATTCAAGCAAAAATCGCCGCTGAAAATTCTATTAGTAATGCCAATCTCACCGCCAAGATTATTACAATTATTTGGCCAGAATTAGCGGACAAACTACCAGAAATTGTTACTGCCTTAGCACCCCAACCGGGAGTTTTAGGAGATACTCGCATTTATTCGTTCCCTGGTGCAAATGGCAGCAACGGCAGTCAAGATATCAACAAATTGCTACTATCTACCAGTGGACTTTCGTTAATAAATACCTTGCTTGATGAAGGTAAATTAGGTGAAATAATCGGTCAAATCAATCAGCTAGTGCGTGGTAATAATCAAGTAATAACTGGCACGTCAAGCCAGGTTTCTTTAGAAACTCCTTTAACACCAACTGTTATCGAAAACAACACACAAACTGATGGAAATAATTTGTAATTCAGTTTTGTAATGGCGATTTAGAAAGAGTACACGAAGCAAATTACGTTTCTCAACCCAACCTAAAAATTTTTTTCCAACAAGTTGTCTTGCCACGCCAATAGGATGCGTTAACCAGAGGCATCGCCCACCATCAGGAGGTTTGGTAAGTTACGGATCGCACAAGTTAGTTCTACCAATTCATGCTTTTAGCCGCCGTCAGTCAAGCAGAAATGGCTCAACAAGTAGCATCATTAGAAGCAGAAGCTGAAGATATTGCTGTTGTGAACGATTTATTTTTGCAGTTCATTACAGAGAGATAATGTCTGTAGCCTTCATTTGTACTTAAAAAGAGCAAGAGTTAAAATACAGTTTCTTTATATAGAGGATGTTCTTTCACTCAAATTTTATAATCCTTTTAAAATATAAATATTAACTTCATTTTGCTGGCAGTATAAATAGCATTTTTAAGGTGATACCTGTTGAAAAAATTACTCAAATATTAATTTGAGTATGAGAGATAAATCTAGTAATTATGCCCTGTTATTTCGTAGTGACTAAATCACATAATTGGTGCAGAGCCAAGAAAAACAGGAACTAAAAATAATGTCTATTAAAAAAATTGCTTATATTGCTGCTCTCTCTACAATCGCTTCTATTAGTTATGCTGGTTCAGCACATGCTTTAGGATTTACATATGAAGCTGGGGCTTACCGCCAACCTACAGCAACAAATGAAGGTGTTTTTTCTGACAATGTTAATAGCGCAGGTTATACAACCTTTGATTTTAATAATGGCCAAGTACCAGGCAATGACCTAGTGAAATATTCTTTTTCTAAAGGTACTTATTCTACTACAGCTTATTCTGGTCAAACTGGTATTTACTCAGACGTTTGGGCACCTTCTGGCGCTCACGCAGAAGTCAACCAAACGAATTATTTAGCAGTTTTCTCTGATAGCGATACTATCATTGAAGCTCAGGGTAATAATACTTTTAGTTATTTCGGTTTTGATGCAGGCGCTCTAAGTGTAGGCAATACTTTGAAATTCTTCAACGGAACCACTCTAATAAAAGAGTTAACATATGACATATTAAATGGAGCGGCTACTGTTGGAGCTTCCCAACATGGCGGTCAAAAGAATGGCTTCTTTGAGTTTTTCTCAGAAGGTGGGAATGACAAGTTTAATAAAATTGTAATTTCTCAGACAGAAGGTGGCGGCTTTGAAAGTGACAACCATACATTTCGTGTTGAAAGTGTGCCTGAACCCAGTGTTACTTTAGGTATGCTAACTGTCGGTGGGTTGTTTCTACGCAAACGTAAAAGCCAAAAATTGCAAGCCGCAAAGGAATCTGCTTAAACAAAAGTTTAGTTTGGGTAACTTAATAAAATTTTTCTGTAAGAGCGTTCGCTACATAGCGAAGGATTTCCAAAATCCTTCGCTTTGCTTTATTTAATGGAAGTATTTTTTCGCTGACTAGCTCAAGGAGATGTAGCGATCGCCATTGCTAACAGAAAATTACGAATATCTCAGCTCAACACCGTAAATGATTAAACCAGGATAAAGTTGGATTCCACCAGTTGATTAGCTTTAACTCCAACCAACAGCCCTAACGTATCATTACCAAAGAGAATCGCAGCACTGCCATTCACATCGGTAAAGGTTAGTTGACCAAAACTCAGTCCCCCGGATAAGCCGATGGAGTCTTGTCCAGGGGTAAAGTCTTGGATTGTGTCGGTGTCGTTGCTATTACCACGAAGGACGAAGGTGTCTCGACCATTACCACCATTAAGTACGTCATTGCCCTCCCCACCCCACAGGATATCGGCTCCATTACCACCGGACAACGTATCATTGCCAGCGTTACCAAACAAAGTATCTTTGCCATTCCCCCCGCTTAAGCTATCGTCGCCACCAGTGCCAGTGAGGATACCTTTGCCATTGCTGCCATCGATGGTTGTGCCGACTTCTAAGGTAACGATCGCCTGACTGGTGAGGCTACCATCGCTTACTGTGTACTTGAAGCTGGCCGTACCGCTAAAGCTAGAGTTCGGGGTAAATATGACGTTAGTACTGCTGAGGGCAACGCTACCACCCACAACATTGCTAAATCCATTGGGCAAAATAGACAGCGTTGTGTTGGCATCGGGGTCAGTGTCGTTTGCTAGCAGAGTGGCGATCGGGATTAGCTTCGCAACACTCTGGTTAGCCGTGAAGCCACTATCATTATTCGCAGTGGGAGCTTGATTCACAGTTACAGTCGTTCCTGGAGAGCCAGTCTCTGGAACATTGGATGCAACGAACGCACCATTGACTCCGGCGACACTCAAGGTCGAGACAGTCGGCAGCGGAAGCGTGGTACTGCCCACACCAGTCTTGTTGTCAAATGTGAAGCCTGTGGTGGATGTACCAAAGCTAATGCCAGTAATCCGGTTTCCGCTCGAATCAAAGAGATTTACTGCATCGCCCCCGGTACTTAGACCTATGCCAGAACCACTGTAAGTACCGATAGTGAAGTTACTGGGGACATTACTGCCGAACCATGCCGTCTTGAATGCGCTTGCAGTGGTGGCATTACCTTCGATAAAGATAACCGATTGCCCAGGGGCGATGCTGGTAACGCCGTTGAGCGCCACCGAGTTAGCGAAGCTGTTCGAGTCGTCGTCTATTCTCCAGCCAGTAATGCTCACAGCGCTGGTGCTTGTATTTGTTACCTCGAACCAGTCAGCACCATAGGGGCTGTTGCCGCTACTCCACGGTGACACCTCGGAGATGATGAGGGTGGGAAGTGAGGGTGTTTCATTCACCACATTGGTGACAGCTAAGGTAAAGTTCGCGATCGCATCCGGAGTGTTGCCAACTGTTGGGTCATCTACATTGACGATGACGCTATAGCTGGTTTTGGTTTCGTAATCTAGAACGGTTCCGGCTTTGATGTACAGCCCAGTGCTGTCAACTTCAAAGAAGTTGGCATCAGTTCCAGTCACAGTCAGGTTATTTGTTCCTAGTCCATCGTCGGTAATGGTAATGTCTGCCACTTTCAGCCGGGTTGTGGTGCTGGTGTTCTCCGCGATCGCTATAACCGGATTGTTCAGCACTACAGCAGTAGGGGCTTGATTCGGAACTGAGGAAGGTGCGTAGACCCAGAGTTGCGGGTGATTGATATCACCACCGCCGTTCTCACTGACGACATAAAGATAACCATCTTTGTCCATCGTCAGACCTTCATGCTGCTGATCTACAACAGACAGGGGATTACCTGGATTGGAGACAATCGTCAGTGAACTGTAGATATTTCCGGAGCGATCGATTTCGACGATTTTGCCTGATTCTTGGCTTAGCACCAGCAGGTGACTGTAATCAGCTTGTCCGTTCAAAGACGATAGATTCGACAACGCGTAAATATCCGCAAAGTCCAAAAGGTTGGCCAATGCTGGATTAAAAAGGTCAGTCGAGTTCACTGTGGTGGGTGAACCGTTTGTCGCGGTGCCGGCTGCAAAATCGATGCCTGTTTGAAATATTCCTTGTGGTTGCGTCTCCTTGACGGCGATGAATCCGCTCGTTAGCGGGTCATAAGATATGCCTTCAATCCCAATATTTCCGACCGTTGTACCGAGCTTGACGGTTTGCACGTCGTTTTTGGTAAGCGTAGTGTTTGGTACGTAAGTAAACAAGTTGGCCTGCCGATCTCGCTCCTCAATCAAGACGAATTTGCCGCCGCCGATGTAGGTAAGTCCTTCCGTATCATAGAAGTCCGTACCTTGGGGACTATTGCCAGGAGCCAACGTCATTGAGTCGATCAATTGCCCCGTCTTCGATACTTGAACGATGGACGTGCTACCGTCGCCGACGACGAACAGCGTATCGGTGTCCCAGTTGTAGGTCACGGCTGAGACTTCCTGAGCCAGCAGACTGTTGGCAGGTGCAGTGGTGCGCGTAGGTTCGGGCAGGTCGTACCGGCCGATCAGGGTATAGGTGGACAGATCGACTGAATTAATTGCTGACATTACTATTTGTCCTTAGAAGGGTAAAAGTTTGCAGGAGGATATGGTGCAGAGTGAGGTAACCCGTTGAGGTGGAACAGTAATATTCCCCTCGACCCTAACAAACCTGCAATATGGTCTGGGAAAACTTGCTATCAATAGCTTGTAGCGATTTTTAAGTCAGATTTATATGAGAGTGCAATTTTAGTGTGTGTTATCGCTACAAAAACAGAAGTGTTTATTAACTTGATTAACGATTTTTACCGCGCAATACTCATAAAATAGTTGAAACAACAGCTTTTACTGGACAATACACTTTAAATTCAAATAAAAGTTTAAGAAAAATTTAAGAAGAGTTTATGGATAATCGCAGATATGATGAAAAAAAATTAGGACTTACGCACTCATAAGGAGAAAGTAAGGCTTTGCGATTACTTCGCTCAGATCGTAATCACATAAAATCCTAGTCTATGCCTAAGTCCTGAAAATGTGACAATGTGAGACGTTGTAGAGTTAGAGATGAAATGAGCACTACAGCATTTGGGCAATGCATTGAAACTGACTTTAGTGGGCCATGACAAATATCATGAGATGGCAAAAAATGACTTAGATTTTGATAGTCTGAGCCAAGGATCGATGCTTGAAAGCATTGATTCAAAATTATGTCTGTTATCGTCGATATTCATCCCCACAATCGCCGATTAGCTGATATAAATCCCGTGATTGGCGAGAGACAGCATTAATGCGATCGCCATCCTCAGCATCTAAACTAAAACTAAAGATTTTGGCGTTATCTTCTATATGTTCAGATACGCCAAGTCTCGCACCAACTATTACACCTCCCACAGTTGGTCGATCTAAAATGTAACGCACTGCCACATTGGCAATACTTACTCCATGCTTATTGGCAATTTCCTTGAGGATAGCAAGCAACTCCTGAAATAATTGCCAACCACCCCAAGCATCAATCATATTTTTGTATTTTTTCAAGCTAGCGGTAGCTAAATCAAATCCTCGTGGTTCTGGTTTACCCAAATAGTTTTCTGATAACAAACCACCGCAAACTGTACCATAAGTAAAAAGTTTTATATCATGCTGCTGACAAAATTCAACCATCTTGACCTCGGGACGGCGATCGACAAGTGAAAATTGTACTTGGTTAGAAACAATTCTAATGCCTGCTTCGGTAATAATTTTTAAGTGTTCAGTGTCAAAATTAGTCAAAGCTAAATGCTTAATTTTGCCCTCAGTTTGCAGTTCTGCCATATATTTAAGGGCATCTAGATAATTTTTATCTCGATATTCCCACCAATGGAATTGCATCAAATCTAATGATTGCACATTCATCCTTCTCAGGGAAATATCAATATTTTCCTCGACGAATTGTTTGGTCATTTTCCCAGGACGAGGCACCCATTTTGTAAAAGCTTGTATTTGGGATAAAGCATCTTTGCCACGGGTATCAACTAGCTGACAGCGAAACTCACCAATAAAATCTTCTGCGGGCCCGTAATGATCTGCTAAATCCCAAGTGGTAAAACCTGCATCGAAATATTTGAACATACTATCAATGGCAGCTTGGGGATTAATACGCCCGTGTGCGCCAGAGACTTGCCACATGCCATTTAATATGCGGCAAATGTTTAAATCAGGGGTAAATTGGAGACGACTAGCTGCGGGTAAATTCATTTTCAAGTTAGGAGTTAGGAATTAGGAGTACAGACGCGATTAATCGCGCCTGTACAAGAGTTAGGAGTTAATAATTAGTGATCTGACAGGGTTATTTTTACAAGATTTTGCACTTTTCTACTTTATTATGAATCATTTAGGACTGCTAGAGGTAATAAGCACCAAAGTCTTAACTCCTAACTCTTAACTCCTAACTTTTTTTTTAACGCCAGCCTTTTTCAGCTTGTTCAATAACATAAGCAGCAACATCTTGAATTTGCTGTTCAGTCAGGCGGTCCTTGTAGGCTGACATATTACTTTTACCGTTGGTAACTATCGATATAACTGCCTCTATTGAATCCATACCATATTTCTTGAGGGCTTGCTTTTTGAGGTTTTTACCTCGCCTGACTATGTTACCACCATTAATATGACAACCAGCACAATGAATACTGAATATTTGTTCGCCGTTAGCTGTGTCTGCTGCATTAGCTGGGAACGTCAAAGTACTCATCAATAATAGAAAAGTTACTACTACCAATGTTAGGAGTTTTTTCACTCAGCTTCTCCGGATTTTAAAATACTGCTTGCAAAAAAGTGTCAGAAAACATACAGTAGATTTCAAGTCAATGAAGTACATAAACTAAGTCTCTAAGCCAGGTATCAAGGCTGTTTTAGTTCAGAATTATGACTTCTGAATTCTGCTGTTTTACAGAGATTCAAAGTCAGATGTGAATCCAGTAAATCGTGTACAATCTTCCTGAAAAGCTTCGGCATCACTAACATCGTCAATTTTATATGACATGATGCGGGTGCCGTCTGGCATTTTTTTGGAACCGATTAATTCACCTTGATATTTTTGGGCGATCGCTTTAAATTCAGTACCATAGACCTTCCAAGCATCAGCAGAACAAGTAATATTTACTCGCCACATATTTGATTCTCAATTACTACCAGCAAATATTCATCATCTCACAAATAGGCAACACTTCTTTGGGTTTGGGGTTCTCTATCTAAAGGAAGTGCCTAGCCAAATATCACCACGCCATAATGAGTATGTAGAAGCATGTCTATAAATTTTTATCCCAATTAGTAAAATCTCCAGAGTTGAAAATGCCTAACAATATCAAACAACAAATTCAAACAGACTTGCAACAAGCTAAAGAAACCGGACAATTAAGAACTGAACGGATTCGAGAAATTGTCAAATCCGCAGTTTCTCAAGTAGCTTCTGAGTTCAAACAAGGTTCTAGTGAAATTCGTAACCTTGTTAAAGATGCGGTTTCTGCTGTCATTGATAACTTCCAAGAAAAAGGTGGCGAACTCAAAGATGAAGTGACAGCTTCCATTGAAGGAGCCTTGGAAGGAATTAATAGTAAGAGGCACGAATCTATTGTTCAAACTCAGGCAGATATCAAGCGGCTACAGGCTCAACTAGATGGTGAAGAAGAACAACTTCAGCAAGAAGTTGATGTAATTTTAGCAGAAATTGAAGAAACAAATAAGGAAAAACCTGCTAGTACCAAAACTGCAATTGATTCTGCTATCAATGCCATTAAAGATAGTGATGAAATGGCATTGTTAAAGAAACGTTACGCGCAACTACAAGCACAGCTAGCCATTGTTCGAGCTAATATGGCTGCACGCTATGGCGGACGTTCTATGGAGGTTCAAGATTATCTAAACGAGGCTAAACACTGGTATAATCAAGCTCGTCCCCAAGCTGAAACTCTTGCTGCACAGGTAGGACAAAAGCGATCGCAGTTAGAAGACAAGCTCGGTGAAGCAGGTACATCTTTAGCTAGAAAAGAATTCCAGATTAAACAAACTTTGAGGGAGTTACTGTTAACTGCGGCTGACTTGTTCAAAGATAAGGAACCTGCTGATAAAGAACGGGAAACTATCCATAAATAGACAGCTTTAGTATTTATCTATTAACTGTTTTTTTATAGGGTGCGTTATGCCAAAGGCTAACGCACCTCTTAATTTATGTAATCGACTGCTTTAGCAACGTATCCGTATCATTCTTAAAATGAAATGGTGCGTTACAACTTTAGTTGTAACGCACCCTACTTCAGATTTCCGACAATAATTAATCTTGCCTATTAGTAAATACGTCCTTCTCGGCTAAGTTGTTCATCATGCTTGGCAATAGCCCAAACTGCATGAATACTACCAGGAAACCAACCAAGAAGTGTAAGCAAAATGTTGATAATCAGTGTTGGGCCTACTCCAACTGTCAAGAAAACGCCTAAAGGAGGCACTAACAAACCTAAAAGATAATGAACTATTTTCATGATGTTGTTACAATTGTGTGAATTTGTTTAATTACATTCTCTGGAAGATACCGAATTAGAAAATCCATCTAATGAGTTATCTTAATTCGGGGATTTTATTTAGGAGTAGAAAGGTGAGTAAATTAGCGTTTCTACTCCCGCCAATATTTATCTAGAAGGTAATTCACCTTGGGTTTTTACGTTTCCACTGCCGGTTAAAAGGTTTCTTTCAACAAAGTAGTTGTTAATCAAGGTGTTAGCAAAAGATAGAATCACAGGACCAAGAATAAAACCGATAAGTCCGTGAACTGAGAACCCAGGAACTAGGGCTGCTGCTAACCAGAAGCAAAAACCGTTGACGATCAGGGAAAATGCTCCAAATGTTAAAAAGTTGAGGGGTAGAGAAAGAGTAGAAATAATCGGTTTTAATGAACCGTTAATTAAACCGATTACGAAAGCGGCAATTAAAGCTGCGGGAAAATTAGCAATGTCAACATCTGGAACAATTAAATCAACAATTAACAAGCTTAAAGCTGTGGCTAGGGCAGTTAAAAATGGTGTCAACATTGTTTTTACCTAATAAAGATTTTCTCTTTTGAAACTTCTTATTTCATCTTTAACTAGGCGTTAGATTTTAACCTCTCTTGAAAGATAGAATTTGATTCTATCCTTAGGCCGAACATAAAAAAACTATAGTAGGGACGCACATCTGTGCGCCCCTACAGTGTAACGTTTTTCAAGTAGGGTTACATTTGTTTAACCTACCTGAAAAATTTAATATTTATTTAATATCATCAGGTAACGATCGCTCAGATTTTCCAGACTCAGGTTTATAGTAAAGGGCTGATTTATATAAAACTTGTTCTTGATGGGTTTCTAAAGTGCAATCAGACAAGGGATAAGTTACACAAGTAACAACATAACCAGCCTGGATTTCATTTGGAGGCAGAAATTTTTGCTCACTTTGATCGACTTTACCGCTGACAAGTTTGGCGATACAGGCAGAACATTCGCCTTGTTTGCACCCAGATGGTAGGCGAATATGAGCGTCTTCTGCCATATCTAGAATATATTGATCGTCTGGTACTGGAATGGTGCAATCTAATCCCAGACTAGCATTGATGAGTCGGACTTGATAAACTGCCATCTGCTGTTTCTAATTACTGCTTAACTGCTTTCATGGACAAACTAATTCGCTTTAATTTCTCGTTGATTTCTAGTACTCGCACTTTCACAACTTGTCCCACCTTCACAATTTTCTTGGGATCGTCTACAAATCGATCAGCAAGTTGGGAAATATGCACCAAACCATCTTGATGTACGCCGATATCAACGAATGCACCGAAGTTGGCGACATTGGTAATCATTCCTTCTAGTTCCATTCCTTCCTTTAAGTCGGTAATTTCCTTAATTCCTTCTTTGAAGGTGGCGTACTTGAACTCAGCACGGGGATCTCTCCCTGGTTTTTCTAGTTCGTTAAGGATATCGCGCAGTGTCGGTTCTCCGACGCTATCGCTTACGTATTTTTTCAGGTTGGTTTTTTTGAGTTTTTCGGCAATTTGCGTAACCTGATTTAATGGCACATTTAAATCAGACGCGATCGCCTCTACTACAGAATAACTCTCTGGATGCACTGCTGTATTATCTAATGGGTTCTCACCACCGCGAATTCGCAGAAAACCCGCTGCTTGTTCAAAGGCTTTTGGCCCCAATTTGGCAACTTTCAACAGTTGGCGGCGATTTTTAAAGGCTCCGTGCTGGTTGCGATGGGCGACAATATTATTGGCAACCGTTGGGGTAATGCCAGAGACGGAAGTCAGCAGTTCTTTGGAGGCGGTGTTTAAGTCTACACCTACGTAGTTAACGCAGCTTTCTACAGTTTCATCCAATTTCTTTTTCAACAACTTTTGATCGACATCGTGCTGGTATTGTCCCACACCGATAGATTTAGGATCGATTTTCACCAGTTCCGCCAAGGGGTCTTGCAAACGCCGGCCGATACTAATTGCACCACGCACAGTAACATCTAAATCGGGAAATTCTTCCAACGCCACTTTACTAGCAGAATATATAGATGCACCAGACTCATTCACTATCACCTTAATTGGTTTGCGTTCTATAGTTTGTAAGACTCCTGAGACAAACTCCTCTGTCTCTCGGGACGCTGTACCATTACCAATGGCGATTAACTCAATTTTGTACTTTTCAATCAAATTTTTGATGCTTTGTGCAGCTTTGAGTCTTTGTTCAGCCGCTTGGTGGGGAAATACAGCTTGGTATTCCAAAAATTTCCCCGTTTGGTCGAGTACTACAACTTTACACCCAGTTCTAAATCCGGGGTCTATGGCTAGAGTTGGTTTCATTCCTGCCGGTGCAGACAACAGCAACTCCCGGAGATTTGCTTCAAATGTCTTGATTGATTCCATGTCTGCATAGGTTTTTTTCTCAGAAATCACCTCTCCCATTAGAGAGGCTTTCATTAAACGGTTGAATGCATCCTTCAACATCGCCTGATAAAAATCCCGTATTGTCCGGACTTTAGTTTTAATTTCTTGGGACTCAAGATAATAAAGTATCGTATCCTCATCGAAAGCAATTTCAAAGCTTAATACTTTCTCAGCTTCACCCCGACACAAAGCCAGCATATTGTGGGGTGCAATATTTTTTACCTTTATTTGATAGTTTCGGTACATTTCAAACTTAGTTGTACCTTCGGGATAATCATCTTTGATGCGGGAGATAAACACCCCTTCTTCGAGAAAATAATCACGGATATGTGCGCGTAACTCAGCTTTTTCAGCTACCTCTTCCGCTAAGATGTCAGCAGCACCTTTGAGGGCTTCTTCTGCTGTTTTTACACCGTTGGTTTCAGAAATATACTTAGATGCTGCTTCTTCTAAAGAAGCACTTATAGCATTTTTGACATTTAACGACTTGATGAACTCCGCTAGGGGTTCGAGTCCTTTTTCCCTAGCGATGGTGGCGCGGGTGCGTCGCTTTGGTCGATACGGTAAGTATAGATCTTCAAGTTCTGTTTTTTGTAAACAAGATGTGATTTTCGCTTTGAGTTCGTCTGTAAGTTTACCTTGTTCAGCGATCGCATTCAAAATGACAGACTTACGTTCTTCCAGTTCTGTTAAATAAGTATATCTATCGGCCAGATCGCGAAGTTGCACTTCATTCATCTCCTGAGTGCGCTCTTTACGGTAACGTGCAATAAACGGAATCGTTGCACCCTGCGCCAAAAGTTCTAGGGCGTTTTGCACCTGATGGGGTTTGAGGTCTAATTCAGTAGCCAGTAATTGAGGAATGTTCAGCATCTAGTTTTTCAGTTGAAAATCCTACTTCTCAAGGTAATATGCTAAATGGTTTTCCCGACACCAGCCCAAAGTTTTAAGCTAATTTACCGGATAATTCCTTTCTTTAATTTCCGTAAGATAACAGCTAGCGTGCGGCTTTGTGTCACTCTCCTAAGGTGTATAATACAAAATTGCGTAATCTTGATTTTTTATAAGATTTATATCGATGGACTATTGTGGCTAAAACCTTCTTAGATGTAAAATTAACCACAACTCCAAAAACAATTTCAATTTTTTTATAAGCACCACAATTTTTAGTCCATAGGTGATTGACAATGGCTTTGTTTTTCCTGATACCACTGTGTACTGCTTTAGCTACTGGCTACCTATTTAAAAAGAGTAGTGATGAGATTGCATATCTCGCGGGTGTTTTTGCAGCTATTAGCCTGATTTTAAGTTTAGTATTAGCACCCTGGCAGATTCAGTTTGGACTATTAATCATTGTCTTGATTATTACTAACAAGCTTTTGCAAGAAAATGACTCTAAACAAACTCAACTTACACAAAAAACACCTAGAGAAACTAAATGATCTCAAGCAACAGTGATTAAATTTTTCTCAACTTTAAAATGCTGGCAATTATCAGACAGCTAAGCGAAGAGAGCCGTAAATACAGGCTTTTTTGCCTGTGAGCATAGTTCTGATTACCTTGAACTTACTTTTGAAATATAAAATTTCCTAACAAAGTAGCTCGATTTTCTCCTTCAGGACATTAACCTGATGGTAGGTAAGGCAGACCAAATTTTCAGACTGTAGTTACAACTAAGTTTCGCTATCAAATTGCCTTTGACGATCGAATTGGAAGTACGATTCGATGGTCGAGTTTGTATCTAAAGTAACTCTCAAAGAAGTTCGCTCTCAAATCTCCGAATTGGTAAATTATTACGGCTAGATAAAAAACGATTCAATTTCTCATTTTGTCTCTGTATTTTCCGCTCGAAAGCAGTATCTTTTAGTTCTATATTTAGCCATCGGTTTGGCTGCTCTTCAAGTTGAAATTCTGCTCTAGGAAAGTAAACCTTAGGCTTTATAATTTGTTTAGATTCTGAAGCTCAATTCCAGCTTCTCCAAGTTTTGTATCAAATAAGTGCTTTATAAATGTACACTTTTTCGGAGATAAAAATTTATCTAGCAGATTAAGTCTATTAGGTTTCTTGTAAAAGTTGTTCTTTTCGCTTTCTCCTTAGCACTTTTGCATTAGACAAAGAATGATTTATGCAACAGACTCTAGTGAGTTGCACTCGCTAGGAAAAATCAAAATTTTTCTTGCTTGCAATGCACCATGTACTATGCCCTATTTTTAATGAAACTACTGACGGTAAAAACCCATAACCAAAGATCAAAAAGGTTTCTTCGCCTATTCTCCACTCTCTACTTTCTATTTTGAAGGCAGTCTCTTGTATGAAGTTTTTGTTTAGATGGATTTTGATAAAGTAAATTTTTGATGTTGAACTACTATTTTTAGAACTTCAACAGCCAACAGTCAATAAAAATACATATTTTCGCAAGTAAAAATTTATATAGAAGAGACTGTCTATTTTATGAAGTTTTTGTTTAAGTAGATTTTCAGCAAGTAAATTTTTGATGAAGTGCGACGATAAATTTGCAACATGCCTTTCTCGTGGTATTCTAGTAAGTAATTACATGTAACAATAACTTTTGAGAAACAACTCGAGTTAAAAGTATATGTAAGCAATAAAAATCAATAAAAATCAATCAAACACAATACTAATCATGTAAAAAGACTCGAATCAAATTCAACTGCTATGAACTCCGATTATTTCAGCCGACGCTAGTTTAAATTAACGCTTACTCTCATCAGAGCCAGAATTTGGACATTGAGTAAAGTTTAGATAAAACTGTAAAGCAATTCATCTATTTCAAGGCTTTCTTCTAGAGTCTAAGAGATTTTGCTAATTCTTGTATTCCGATGTCCAAATAGAGCAAGTAAACAAATTCAGCTACCTAGTTTCCAGCCTAGCTTACAACTATATATGTGAGTAAGGAGACACTTTATATACACGAGCAAAAATTAATAAACTCTCCAGTATCAAAATTGAAGGAAATTATTAATTTAGGTAAGTTCTGATATAAAGTTAATGGCTGGACAATTTCAGTAGTGTATTCAACCAGATTTCTACAGGAAGATACATACAACTGATGAAACTTTATGAATGGATTGATCTTTTCGCAATCCATGTTTACTTGGTTAAATGTTAAGAATAAGTATTTACTCAAAACTTAGCGATCGCCCATTGGTAAACTTTATCTAAGGTGAACTTTTGGCAAGGCTCTTAACCTTTGCTACATTTGCATCCTTTATGACCTTTGTCTAGATATTAGTCCTGAAGTATAGCTGGGTGGCTGCGAAAATATGGGATGCTGGCATGATACAGCAACTATCCTATCTCCAAAGTCGATAGTACTTAGTTTTTAGCTTTTAGGATATGAGCTTCAATGGTCATTTTGATCTCAGTCCCTTCAAAGTAACCTTCTGAATTTTATTGTCTATTTACTGAAGTGGGAGGTCAAAATGTTAAGGAAGTGTGACCGAAATGCAAAATTTTTAAGTATATACTTACTATTACCATTGAGGTAAATCTATTTATGAAATCTATATTACAAATTTCCCGCTTTCAAATAACTTCGTATATCATCTTACTTGTCAGCATTTTATTTAGTATTTCTGGACAATTGCTGATGAAGCACACCATGACTAATAGTCATCAAGGACTATTGAATTGGGAATTTCTTCAACAATTGGCATTATCTGTGACTGTTTATTGTTTAGCAATAGTAACTTGGATATTAGCTCTGCGAACTGTCAAATTGAGTATTGCTTATCCAGTAACTAGCTTAAACTACGTCGGCATACTTTTAGGATCGTATTATTTTTTTAATGAGGTGATAACACTAACTCGAATATTAGGAGTTCTCACTATTTTTGCTGGTGTTCTTTTAGTGGTTATTCCTCTGAATAAGTCTTAATAATTTTATAGTTAATTATCACAAAAAGTATTAAAAAATGGACATCATTAACTGGCTAAATTTAATGCTTGTAGTTTTGTTTGGAACGGTAGCTAATGTATCGCTAAAGTATGGACTTTACATAACTAATTCTAACAAAGAAGCAACCGCATCCATCCGGAACCTGATATTCTCTCGTTATTTTGTAATTTGGTTTATTTGCTATGGATTCATGACCTTATTGTGGCTGTATGTATTGCGGACAGTTCCTCTGAGCCAAGCATTTCCAGTTCTGGGATTAATGTATGCACTTATACCTATTGCTTGTTACTATCTTCTCAAAGAGAAGGTTGTATTGAGCCAGTGGCTAGGAATTTCAATTATTATCACTGGTGTAATACTTGTTGTACATTAATAGCTGAATCCGCTATGTAATGTTAACAAAGTCGGAAGATAAATTTGAACAACATACCTAGAAAAATTTAATTTTATGAAAATAGGCATTATTGGCGGAGGAATAACTGGGTTAGTATTAGCGCAACGCCTTTCAAACCAAGGACATATAGTAACTGTTTTTGATAACAACAATCAGCTTGGTGGACTTACTACCTATCATGATTACGGGTTATTTACCTGGGATCGCTTTTATCACGTTATCCTACCTTCTGATACTCACTTAATAAATTTTATCAGAGATATTGGGCTTGGAGATAAACTACGTTGGCATCGGAGTCTAACAGGGTTTTATGACAAGAAAAAATTTTATTCTATCAGTAACGCTATAGAATTTCTGCGCTTTCCTCTGTTTGGGTTGATTGGTAAAATTAGATTAGCTTTTACTCTTTTATATGGTTCGCGCTTGAATAACTGGCGACGCTTAGAAAAAATTTTAGTTGAAGATTGGCTATTAAAACTCGGTGGTAAAAACACATACGAAAAGCTTTGGAAACCGTTACTTCTATCAAAATTAGGGGAGAACTATAAACGAATATCAGCTGTTTTTATTTGGGCTTATATCAGAAGACTATTTTCAGCGCGGGATTCTTCATTAAGTAAAGAACAACTTGGTTATGTTTCTGGCGGTTACAAGACTGTAATAGACCGTTTAGAAGAATTAATTAATTCGGCTGGAGGTCATATCCGCACAAGTACTGCGGTGGAATATATCGCACCTGCTCAAGAGGGTGGAATTTGGGTAGAATCTCAAGGGAAAAAGGAACATTTTGATAAAGTAATTTTTACTGGTCCGGTTAATATCTTGCAACAAGTTGTTGCCAATGAACTGGTGAAAGTTTCCCAGACTGGCGAAACAGTAGAGTACCTGGGTGTAATTTGCATGGTACTTATTACTCGTAAAGCATTAGTTCCTTATTACGTAGTAAATATTGCCGATAGAAATGTTCCGTTTACCGGAGTTATCGGTATGAGTAACCTAGTTTCTTTGCAAGAAACGTCAGGCTATCACATGACATTCCTACCAAAATATATACTTTCCACTGACCCGTTGTTAAAAAAGCCAGATGAGGAATTACAGCAATTATTTTTCCAAGGTCTACGTTTGATGTTCCCAGAACTCAAACAAGATGACATTGTGGCAGCACACATAAATCGAGCTATGAAAGTACAGCCATTGCAAGTTTTAGACTATTCCAGTCTTGTTCCCAAAGTGAGTACTGAAAACGCTGATTTTTTTGTTGTCAATACATCACAGTTCGTGAATGATAGCGTCAATAACAACGCAGTTGTCAGACACGTTGATGAATTTCTCAAAAAATCAACATTACTAAATTATTGAAATTTGAGTACTGATATTTTCAAAATCACACGAGGCATTTTATGAGTCTTTTTGTTCTTTTACCTGCATACAACGAAGAAGAATCAATTCCCCCATTGTTCCAAAGATTTCAGGCATTGCAGGAAATCTCTCAGATGGACATCCAACTGATTTTGGTTGATGATGGCAGTAGCGATCGCACTGCTGACACTGCGATAGAAGAATCTCAATCGCTGGGTATATCGCTGAAATTAGTACAACATTCTAAAAATGCTGGTTTAGGTCAAGCAATTAAAACAGGCTTCACAACTTTCTTGGAAATTTCTCAAGAAGGAGATTTTTTAGCCGCTATGGATTGCGATGATACTCAACCACCAGAACTCTTAATCAAGATGTATGACACTATGATCGCTGGTGGTTATGATATCGCGATCGCATCTAGATATCGCAAAGGCTCTAAAGTCATAGGGTTATCAAAATTTAGAGAGTTCATGAGCTACGGAGCCAGTTGGCTATTTAGAATTGCAGCCCGCGTACCAGGCGTGAGAGATTACACTTGCGGCTACAGACTGTATAACCGCACTTTCCTCAGTAAACTTGATATTTATTATGGCGACAATCTCTTTACAGAAAGTGGATTTGCTTGCATGATAGATTTACTGCTCAAAGCCAAAGTATTCAAACCCAGAATCGTAGAAATTCCAATGGTTTTAAGATATGACCAAAAGCCAACTGCTAGCAAAATGAAAGTTCTTAAGACTATTGTTCGGACACTGAAGGTTTTGTTTAAAAATCTATCATCTACAAGACCAATTCCCAGTTTAGATCAAACTTTTGAGGGTAGAGAAACAGTCAGAATTCCCTTGAAAATAGCAAATCGTAAATAAACCTGACAAGGAGAGTGTGGATCGAATTAACTTCATCAGCAAACAAAATTACATATTTACTAGGAGTTATAATAATTCCTAATTCGCAATTATCACCCCATCCCTGTTAGCTTTTTGTAGCTCTTTTGGTTAACAAAAGTGCAAGCCAAATAGATATAAGTGCATCTCATTTATTTGAACCACAATCTCCTCACGGGGCGTACATATGTACGCCCCTTGATGGTTTAATTGGCTCAAAATTAGACTTCTTGCAGAAGTTTTGATGAATCTAGGTGTAGGTTGGGTTGAGGAACGAAACCCAACACCAATATTTATTGGCAATGCTATGAAACTCTTAGCCGTATTGTCGCAAAATACAGTTTACCAAACTATAATTTGATTTCGATTCGTGGATCATAGCGATCGCTCCCTCAAGTGCATTACTTAGAGATCTTTGCTCTCCTCGTGCAGCTACGGTGTACACACAAGTCAGATCCAGTTTTATTCCAATACGCTTGGGATAAGCCAGAAAGCCCTCATGTAGAGACGCGATTTATCGCGTCTAAAAGACTGACACGTTCACAAGACGCGATAAATCGCCGTCTCTACAGAGAATTTACTCGTCAATTATTCGTTCACAGACTACTATTTCCGACTTGTGTGTACACCGTAGCCTCGTGCGGTGAGGAAACCCCTACTGCCTTGCTGCCACCTGTGGCTTTCACTCATTTGTTAGACTGAACACACCAGGATTTTTCAGTCAAATCTCTGAATTCCGCCAGCAGACGAGGCTACCCATGCTTACAAGTACGCTACTTCTCTCGAATCAACTTCCCACTCTACAATATTCTTCCACCCCAGAGCGTTTCGATGAAACCTGGGAAGCCCCACTGGCTACCCTCCTGGGACTAGGACGCGCCGCTGGTGCTGACTTCATTGAATTCTTCTTAGAACGCCGCAACTACATTAGTTGTCTTGCAGAAGAAGACGCCATCACCAGTATCTCACCGAGTTTGTCTACAGGCGCGGGAGTCAGAGTATTTCGCGGTAAAGCCGACTGCTACGTCAGCACTAATGACCTTTCCTTTTCGGGTTTGAAAGCAGCCTTAGAAAAAGGCCTTTCGATTATGGGATTACAACTACCCGCACCTAGTTCCTTTATCCCAGAAATCAACCTCGAATTACTTAGAGATTACGCCACCAAAAGAGCCAAAGATGCATGGCTACCAGTATGTAGTTCCATTCGCGAAATGGGAGAAGTCCTGCTGGATGGTACTGCTTACCTGAAGCAAAAAGCTAGCCATGTGCAATCGCGCCGTGCTAGTTATTTTCGAGATTGGCAAGAAGTCTTAATCGCCGCCAGTGACGGTACTTTTGCTCGTGATATTCGCCTGACTCAATCAGTAGGATTTAACCTGTTGTGTGCCGATGGTGCTAATCGTACCTCAATTGGCGATCGCGCTGGCAACACTAGTGATGCAGACTTCTTAAGAACCTGGAATTATCAACAAGCTGCTGAAAAAATAGCAGAATCCGCAGGAAAAATGCTCTACGCAGATTACGTGGAATCAGGAACTTACCCCATCATTATGGCCAATCATTTCGGCGGCGTAATCTTCCACGAAGCCTGCGGACACCTCCTAGAAACCACTCAAATTGAGCGCAATACCTCTCCCTTTGCTAACAAAAAAGGCGAAAAAATTGCCCACGAAAGTTTAACAGCTTGGGATGAAGGACGTTCTGAAAATGCCTTCGGAACAATTGATATGGATGACGAAGGTATGCCCGCTCAAAGAACCCTATTAATTGAAAAAGGCGTTCTCAAAAACTTCTTAGCAGATAGAACAGGTTCTACACTCACCGGACACCCTAGAACTGGAAGCGGACGCCGCCAAAATTATAACTTTGCCGCCGCTAGCCGGATGCGTAATACCTATATTGATTCTGGCGAGTACACCATTGAAGATTTATTTGCCTCTATTGATAAAGGCATTTACTGTAAAAAAATGGGTGGCGGTAGCGTTGGTGCCACAGGTCAATTTAACTTTGGTGTTGATGAAGCTTATTTGATTGAAAATGGCAAAATTACCAAGCCATTAAAAGGAGCAATTTTGATTGGTGAAGCCACCGAAATTATGAATAAAATTTCCATGTGTTCCCAAGATTTAGAAATTGCACCAGGTTTTTGTGGTTCCGTCAGCGGCAGTATTTACACCACAGTCGGACAACCACACATCAAAGTTGATTCTATTACCGTGGGCGGAAGATAATAATTTTGGATTTGAGATTTTGAATTTTGGATTATCAACCAGCCGAAACCACATCTAATTTGCATAATATTAAACCGTACTTCAACTGTACATTTATTGTGGGGTGGGCGTCTCGCCCGCCCAAGATATGAAAGTTTTATGTGGAATTGCTTAACATCCAAAATTCAAAACCTAATATTCAAAATAAATCTAAAATCTAAAATCTAAAATTGATTGACCATGCCGAATATTAATGAAATCGCAAATCACGCCAAGGAAAATGCTGATAGACTTGGCATCAAAAAATTTGACATCTATGGCTCAACAGTAGATGATACTAGCGTGCAAGTAGATAAAGGAGAGCCAAAACAAGTCAAAGCCTCAAATCGCTCTGGTGTTACTGTTCGTGTCTGGAATGAAGATAATACAATGGGTGTCACCAGCACCACAGATGTAGATCCCAAAGGATTAGAATTAGCTTTGAAAACTGCCTACGAAGCCAGTTTCTTTGGTGTTAAGGAAAATGTCCCTGATTTTAGTCCCGAAGCTACTATTCCTATTCCCAATAAACCTGAGATTAAAACACCCCAAGCACCTGTAGCTGAACTAATAGAAAAACTATTGGTAGCTGAAAAAGAGTTACTGACAGCCCATCCAGCAATTAAAGATGTACCATATAACAGCTTAGCCCAAAGAGATATTGACAGGTTTTATCTCAATAGCGATGGCGCCCTGAGAACTGAATCTCACTGCTTAGCATCGATTTATCTTTATAGCAAAACAGAAGAAGAAGGAAAAAAACCTCGCAGTGCAGGTGCTTTTAGAATCAACCACAGTTTAGATAATCTAGACATTAATGCTTGCATTAAAGAAACCGTAGACAAAACTATCAGCCACTTGAATTATGAAAAAATTCAAACCGGTAAATATCGAGTAGTTTTCTCAGCCGAAGCTTTCTTAAGTCTATTGGGCGCTTTTTCTAACTTATTCAATGCCCAAAGTATTTTGGATAATCAAAGTTTATCTACTCCTGATGATTTAGGTAAGCAAATTGCTTCCCCTCTGCTTTCAGTTTATGATGATGCACTACATCCAGCTAACATAGGCGCAGAAAGTTTTGATGGTGAAGGAACTCCAACCCGTCAAATTTCACTTATCGAAAATGGCGTTTTAAAAAGCTTTCTTCATAGTGCCGGTACTGCCAAGAGGTTAAATGCTCAACCTACAGGTAATGCCAGTATTGGAGCAAAAGTTAGCGTCAGTCCCAATTTTTATCACGTTTTTACGACAGCAAATCCTGAGCAGGAATTTAGCTTAGAAACTGCGGAAAACGTGATTCTGATAGATGATTTACGCGCCCTTCATGCAGGAGTTAAATCCTTGCAAGGTTCGTTTTCTTTGCCATTTGATGGTTGGCTAATTAACAAGGGTGTGAAGACGAGTATTGAGTCAGCAACAGTCGCTGGTGATTTCTTGGAACTCTTGAAGTCAATTATTTATGTAGAAAAAGAGGTGGAGTTAACACCAGGGGGAGTTTGTCCAAGAATCTGGGTTAATGAACTAGCGATTACTGGGGAATAAAAAATTTGAGATTTTAAATTTTGGATTTTGGATTAAAAATTCAAAATCCAAAAATATTTGATAAAATCCTGATTTTATGTATTGGAGTAATCTAAAATCTCAAATCCAAAATTGATTAATATTCACCGCCAACACTAATAGCAGTATTAAACACGTCAGCACCGCTTAAATCGATATTAGCCAAAACAGCACCATTGACATCAGTATTATATAAACGAGAATTACTCAAATTAACGTTGGTGAGATTAGCATTACTTAAGATAGTATCGCTGACGAATGCTTCTGTGAGATTAGCAGACATCAAATTAGCACCTGTTAAATCAGCACCTTCTAAGTTAGCACCTTCCAAATTAGCGCCTTTTAAATTTGCATTTCTTAAGTCAACACCTATTAGATGAGCACCTTTGAGGTTTACTCCTGTTAAATCACATCCAAAACATTCTCTAGTTTCCAGCAAACGCCGGACAGGGGCGGAGTTTTCAGCTTTGACGGGAATAGGAGCAGCTAAAGATAACGTAGTGAGTAAGGCTGCTGCCGTCAAAAATATTGGTTTCATATTTATTTACCTCCGACACTTCTAAAAGTCATGAAATTCTTGACTTCTATAGTTAAAGTGTCCCAAAATTCCAGAGTTGCGTCTTCATGCGATCGAAAGAATAAATAATTTCTCTGAGAGTATGTATTTTTCTCTAAGATAGGCCTATGGGATTAAAAATCAAACATTGCTACCAATAACTTTAGGCATATATAGCAATCCAATCAGCCGTAAAAAAATCAAAATAGTATTATCATCGCCACTATTGAAATTAACTTTATGGTTTCTAGTCCTTTGACATTAAACCTAGACACAGTTCACCTCACAGACGAACACTTCTACCAGTTATGTCAAAATAATCGCGAGTTGCAATTGATTTAGAAATCCTGCGCTAGAAAATGCAAGAATATCTGGATGCAGGCATGAAATTGGCATGGCTAATTAATCCCCAACAGCAGCAAGTAGAAATTTACCGCCAAGGACAGAATACAGAAGTACGAAATCTGCCTACAAAATTATCTTGTGAAAATGTATTGCCAGGATTTAGCTTGAGTTTATCTTGTTATTAAGCTTTACCACTACCTAACAAATACAGCAATGCCATGCGAACAGCGACACCACTGGTAACCTGTGATTGAATGAGACTAAATTCTGGGTCATCCATCAACTCAGAACTGATTTCGACACCACGGTTTACTGGGCCTGGATGCAAAACTTTGACATTAGGTTTACAAAGTTGCAATTTTGTGCTGGTGATACCAAATAGCTGATGATATTCTCGCAAGCTTGGCAATAAATGAGCAGTCATCCGTTCCTTTTGCAAGCGCAAAGTCATCACAAAATCGGCGTCCTGTAAAGCTGGTTCTAGCTGCCAATGAAGGAATAGTTGAGGAGTGCAATCGGAAGATGACGCGGAGAAATTTTCATTTTTACTCACCACGTTGTTGTGTGCCTGTGTCCCTGTATCCTCTCCATTCTCCGTGTCCCCGCATCCCCGCTTCCCCGTGTTCTCTTCCCCTGACTCTTCCAAGATGTACTCAGCAAATAACTTGGGTAAGAGGGTGGGCGGTGCTGCCAAGTGCAGTTGGGCACCACTGGCGATGAAACTCCAGATATTCGATCGCGCGACACGAGAATGCAAAATATCCCCCACGATCGCAATCTTTTTACCCTTTAAAAGTTCCAGTCGCGGATGATTTGGGTCAATCAAACTACAAATGGTAAATAAGTCTAGCAGTGCTTGGGAAGGATGTTCATGTTGACCATCACCAGCATTCAGCACACTAACTCGAACACCTAAACGATCCATTTCTTGGGCGATCGCATTTGGTACTCCCGCCTCTCGATGCCGGACTACCATAATATCAGTTCCCATAGCCAAATAAGTCTTCGCCGTGTCGAGAATTGTTTCTCCCTTAGTCATCGAAGACGTAGCTGCGGCGAAGTTCAATGTATCTGCACTCAAGCGTTTAGCAGCAAGTTCAAAACTGCTACGGGTGCGGGTAGAAGGTTCAAAAAATAAATTCGCCACCACCTGTCCCTGCAACGTTGGTACTTTCTTGGTGCGCCGCGATAGCACCTCTTGAAAAGAAGCCGCAGTTTGCAAAACTGTATCGTATTCAGCCGATGTGAAGTCAGACAGAGACAGAACGTGATGACGATTCCAAGTTGTTGTAGGCATATTTTGGATATTGGGCATAGGGCATAGGGCATGGGGAGATGAGGGAGTGAGGGATATGAGAAAGACAAGGTGGACAAGGGGAATAACTCCGAGCGTTAACAGTCAACAGTCAACGCTCCCTGTTTGCCCAGTGCCCCATGCCCCATGCCCAATGCCCCATGCCCAATTTCTTCAAGTTGGTAAGTGAAAAACGTTTAAAGCTAGAGAAATTAGGCTGAGGAATGTTAAGAACCCAATTGTATCTAGCATTGTAGTCACTAATGGCCCACTAACCAAAGCCGGATCGAGCTTTAAGCGCTTCAAACCCATTGGCAGTAAAGTACCAAGAGTCACCGCCACTATTGTATTAGTTGCCATGACCATGCCGGCAATTAAAGCCACCCATCGTTCTTGGGGTCGCGCCCAAATTAAGGAAAGCAAGATCATTGTTGTGGCTAAAGCTACGGCTGTACCTAAACCAGCGAAGATTTCCTTGCGGAGAATTTTCACAGTGTCTTTGGGTGTCACCTCGCCGACACCCAAGCCCCGGATTGTCACCGTTAATGCTTGAATTCCTACAGTACCGCCGGTATTGGAAAAAATCGGCATAATCACTGCAAGAACTGGCACTGCGGAGATTACAGACTGAAAAGGGGCGATCGCGCTGGCTGCACCAATATACAAGGCCATGATCCCCAACAGCCAAGGTAAGCGGTTGCGGATGGTGAGTAGCGGAGAAGACAAAGCTGCTTCATCACCACTCACACCCGCGAGTTTTTGAATATCTTCTGTGGCTTCCTCTTCCAAAATATCGATCACATCATCGATAGTGACAATGCCAACCAATCGGTCTTCCCGGTCAACTACGGGAATGGCGATTAAGTCATAGCGCTTCATGATTTGGGCGACTTCTTCTTGGGAGGTTTCGGTTCTCACCTTAATGACGCGATCGCTAGCAATATCTCTGATGTAAACATCGGGAAAGGTAAACAACAGCTGGCGCAGTGAAACCACTCTCACCAGTGTTCGGTTGTCGTCTGTGACGTATGCGTAGTAAATCGACTCTTTGTCTTCGTCTTGACGGCGGATTTTGCTTAAGGCTTCACCTACAGTTAATCCTTCTCGTAACCGGACATATTCGGTAGTCATTACTCGCCCAGCAGTGCCTTCCGGATAACCGAGAATTGTTGCTGTGGCTTGCCTTTGTTCTGGACTCAATTCCTTCAACAGCCGTTTAATTACTCCAGCAGGTAATTCATCAAATAATTCTGCTCTTTCATCAGGACTCATCGCTTCTACAAGTTGCGCTACTTGTACATCATGTAGGGAATTAATTAGTTCTTCCTGTACGTCTGTTGGCAGATATTCAAATACATCAATTGCCTGATTTTTGTTGAGTAAACGAAATGCGATCGCTCGTTGTTTTTCAGGCAATTGTGTAATGAATTCTCCTACATCCACGGGTTGTAATCGATTTAAATCCCATTTCAACTGATTTAAATCGGTAGTATCAATCAGTGCATTCCGAATATCCTGTGTGAGCATGATACATACCTCCTAATATCTCCCCCGCACTGGGAGATTGCCTCACCAGCTTAGAGGAGGTTGATACTGCCATCTTGTGGACTTTGGTCCATAAAATCTCAATAATTCAATATCGATATCCAATCAGGGCATCGCTAGTCATCATCCTAACCCGGAATCGCCATCTCCGGTAGATACTGGGTAATAGTATCGAGAATTTGTGACATTCTTCACCAGTAACCAACTTTAACCCTTGATTTTCAGGTAATTATCGCGTAACTTAAAGTAGATTTTACTACTGTTACAATCTCTGTCAAGCCAATCAATGTATTTAGTGCCAAATTTCATACAGCTAAAATATTTGGAATGGCTGAGTTTAGATAATTCAGATAAATAGATAGAAGCGTATAACAACTGTATGTTTCTACAGCTGTTCGTGTGATGCAGAATTTTTTGGCACAAAATCAAAGCCTCTGCATTTCTATGCCAGAGGCTTGGAAATCTGTTAACTACAAAACAAAAAGTTAGAGTTTGTTTTAGTTGAAAATAGAGAGTTACTAAGACTTAATTCCTAACTTTTACTTAGCCAATAGAACGCTTAAGTGAACCATCAGCGTATAGCTCTAATGGTACTAGCTCAATTTTGCCATTAACTTTTACTTGAGAGTAAACCACTTTCACTAACTGAGCATGATTTTCGTTGTAACGCAGAGACATAATTAATCTCCTTTTATACAGGCTTTTTTTATGTTAAAAAGTTTTGATACCTAATTATTTCCTCGATATGTTTCTGGCTAACGTTGCCTATTATCAAGTTATCACAAACAACTTAATAATTGGTATAAAAATATCTAAGTATTGATGAAGATTTGAACAAATGTTGTATTTGAGTCCGACTTCACTAAAATTCAGTAGCTAGAGGCCTACTAACACGAGATAATAAGAAACTCACACCACCCTGGGCTGTTGTCCTATCAACCATTACAGAACTTATTCCGGTTAGGTTTAGATCGTTCACTTCACAGTTACAGGCTCGATTGCAAGCTGCTCCCAACCCAATTATGAAAACATCTACCGAATTGCTAACTCGCCTAGAGTATTACTATCAACAAATTAAGAGGATCGTCCTCACTCGTCAAAATCCAATTACAGGTTTACTACCTGCGAGTACAGCAATTACAGCCCACGGTGATTATACTGATGCCTGGGTGCGAGACAATGTTTACAGCATTTTGGCAGTTTGGGGTTTAGCACTTGCATACCGCAAGATTGATGACCACGAAGGACACAATTATGAACTAGAACATAGTGTCATCAAGCTGATGCGCGGGTTACTGTTTGCAATGATGCGACAGGCTCATAAAGTAGAGACATTTAAACATACTCAATCGCTACTGGATGGGCTGCACGCCAAATACAATACCACCACGGGCGACATCGTTGTTGGTGATGATGAATGGGGACATTTACAACTTGATGCCACATCTTTATTTTTACTGATGTTGGCGCAAATGACTGCTACAGGATTGCAAATAATTTATACGATTGATGAAGTTAATTTCGTTCAAAATTTGGTTTACTACATTGGACGAGCTTACCGCACACCAGACTATGGTATTTGGGAACGCGGTAATAAAATTAATCGTGGTAATGCTGAGTTAAATGCCAGTTCCGTAGGCATGGCCAAAGCTGCTTTAGAAGCAATTAATGGACTGGATTTGTTTGGTGTTCGTGGTAGTCAAGCATCAGTAATTCATGTGCTACCAGATGAAATTGCCCGCGCTCGAATTACTCTAGAATCGCTATTACCGAGAGAATCTGGTTCCAAAGAAATTGATGCCGCGCTGTTGAGTATTATTAGTTATCCCGCCTTTGCAGTAGAAGATTTACAACTGCGCGATCGCACTTTAAACGATATTATCAACAAACTCGCAGGTAAATACGGCTGCAAACGCTTTCTCCGTGATGGACACCAAACCGTTTTAGAAGACAGCCAACGCTTGCACTACGAACCTTGGGAACTCAAGCAATTTGAGCATATTGAATGCGAATGGCCATTATTTTTTACTTATTTAGTTTTAGATGGATTATTTTGTGGCAACCAAGAACAAGTTAAAAAATACCAAGAGCTTTTAGAATCATTGCTCATAAAACAAAATGGTTTACATTTGTTGCCAGAACTTTATTATGTTCCTTACGAAAACGTAGAAGCAGAAAAATTAGCACCGCAAACTCAACCACGTTTACCCAATGAAAATATTCCTTTGGTGTGGGCACAAAGTTTATATTTCCTTAGTCAAATGTTGAGTGAAGGATTAATAGCAGTTGGCGATATAGATCCATTGGGTAGACATTTATGTGTTGGCAAACAGCGCGAAATATTGGTACAAATTGCCTTACTAGCAGAAGATAAAGATTTACAAGCCAAACTAGAAGTTCATGGAATTGAAGCACAAACACCCACCCAAATAGAACCAATTCAGGTGAGAAAAGCTGGGGAACTTTCAGCTATTTATACCCAAATTGGACGTAACAACAAACTTGGTTTAACTGGGCGTCCAGTGCGGCGTTTGCGGAGTTTAACAACATCGAGAATATTTCGGATTCGCAATCAAACAATTGTATTTTTGCCATCATTTCTAGATTCCCAGCAGTTTTACTTAACTCTCGATTACCATTTTTTGCTGGATCAAATCAGAAGTGAATTAGCTTATATTCAAAAATATTGGAGCGATTTAGGGCGTCCTACCTTGACTTTAATGTTAACTCATACCATGTTAGAAATCGGTTCTGAGGCATTACTGGAACTGATGCAAGAACTTAAAGATGGTATTTGTAACGGCGTGCAGGTAAAATTAGGGCGGCTAAATCAGTTAATGCTAACAGCTGGAATCCAAAGAATAGATTTTCTCGAAGATGTGGAATTTTCTCTTTCACCAGTTAAAAATACCAGACCACGTTGCGATTATCTTGCTTATCATCCTGAGAAAAGCTGGCGCTTAGGGCATACCCAAGAATTTAAAATGGAGTGTGAGACAAACTTAGGATTACTGCTTTCTTATTTGCGCTCATCAGAAAATATTTACGAGCAAATTGAGTTATTACAAACTTTGACTCGTTTGCAAGGAATCCAATTTGACACGGGATATGGCGGGCCAGGATATGCTGTTACAGTAGCCGATTTACTAGATGAAGTTTATACCAAAGCTGGAGATTTAGGCATTTGGGCAGTGGTACGTCGGGCTGCGGGGTTGCGCCAAATGGTTGATATCAGCTTATCAGATGCAGTAACGAGTATTTTGGTGCAAGGTAAGCAAATCGCTGTGGGTAAAGCATACAGTGAAGCGTCCTTAATTACCGTACCCATGTCCCACCATGAAATTGCTGATAAGATTAGCCATTTTTGTCGTGAAGATATACGCGATCGCGTCCTTACCCAAGAGATTTTAATCTATCTAGGAATCTTAATCAAATCCGAACCCGAACTATTTCAGGGACTACTGACGCTGAGAGTCGGCTATCTCATATTATTGATTACCAGCGAACTAGCGCAGGAATTACATGTCACTCAAGATGAAGCATACGATTACTTAATGCAACTTTCACCCTTTGAAGTGAAAATGCGCTTGCGTCAGGTATTAACTGGATATACTGGCATGAGTAACCTGTTGCGCCAGCAAGAGTCATTGCACGTCAAGCAAAAAGAAAGTGATATTGCTTGGGTGGTGTCACCAGCAATTTCAGAAGAAATCCAAGTTCCTTCAGGTGGTTGGCGGCGGTTTCGCCAAGGCGAGGGGGCGACGGGACGAGTAGCAAAAGACTTTTTTAAGCAAGTTTGGCTATTAATGCAACATTGCAAAGGCTTGGTAATTGGTGACAAATTAGAGCGCCGCAATCGTTTAGATAGTGAGGTAATGTTGTCAGAAATGACAGCCGGAGAAAGAAATTTTGCTTTGTTAGTCGAGCATCTGCTGAATAAAATTGAAGCTCCAGAATACCGCCAAGTTAATATTGAAGCATTAATCGAATTAGCAGCGATCGCTGCTAATAATCCCAAGCTGCAAATCGAAGAATATATAGTATTAGATGTATTAATCGGTCATGCAGTACGATTGGCATGGTTAGAACATTATCCCGATAGAGGCGATCGCTATGATGAAGATAAGGCGAGTGCGTGGCGATCGTTTTACAACACCTCTCCTACAGATTGTGCCAGTTATATTTTGAAAGCCTTGCGTTTCTTAACAAAATTTGCCGAAGTCAGTGCAGCTTAATGAGTGCGTGGCTTCCTTGGAGTGGAGCTAGTATAAATTCAAGGGTCATTCTAGCAGACGCCACGCAAACAGATATTTTTAAATTTTGAATTTTCAATCTCAAATCCAAAATTTAAAATCTAAAATTCAGCGATCGACCGAATACTAATTCTTTTGCAGAGGCAATAATATGAGTCAAATAACAGTAGAACTAGCCTAATATATTTCTACAGATGAGGCACGATTATTACTAGCTGCTAAGCTATTTGAAACTGGAAAGCGATCGCTAGGACAAGCTGCAAAATTAGCAGATTATTCCAAACCAACATTTATAGAATTACTGGGAAAAATGGAAATTCCAGTAATTAATTATCCAGCTGAGGAATTAGAACAGGAGATTAACCTTTGAGCGCACAAACGGTTACTAACAGTAACTATTTTAGTTGTCACAAAACTGTATCAAATTTTTAGTTTATTTACCTCATCAAGGTTGAATTTGTTCAGTATCAGCTATTTTCAAAGTACCATTTTCTTTTTTTAAACTAAATCTATAGTTAATGTCATATGTTTCGGTTTTTTTATAAATATCATTTTCATATAATTTTGCTTTTTCATTTATATTGACATCAATTTCTGCTTGATAGGAATTGTAATAAACATCCCTTAAAAGTTTTGTTTTTTTCCTGACTATGTATTGATAATACTGATTTTTTTGTTTTAAGGCGTCTATGTGACCTCCTGGTTTGGTTAACTGCTGATAAAATTCACCTGTAGCCAGACGTTCCGCAGGTTCCATATTATGATTAGGGCCAAACATCTTATCTTTCTCTTGTAAATATTGATCGATCAAAGTTAGTGCTTCTTCTTTAGTAATAACTTTTTGTGTCGATTGTATTGAAGAACTGACAATATAATTAATTATAATGACAGAGAAAAACCCACTTAAAACTATTAAACAAATTATTAGCCATAAACGATTTTTGGCTAGCCACAGTCCGAACCTTAAGCGGTTTGATGTAGTTACAAACTTGAATCTTCCACCGATTTTATCTTCTTTATTTGTGTAGTATTGCCATCTATTTAGTATAAATTAAATTACGTCTCTACGAGATTTGTTTTGCTCGAATGCTTCGGGTAAAACGTTGCGAACAATTGGTCGGTGAGACTCTGCAAACAATGTTGCAAATGCAGCTATAAAGTTGTCGAGTATAAAACTACGGCGTTTAACAGTTTCTAGATTATTAAATTCTTCATTATTACCTTCATCAGTTATTTGCTCTTTTCGTATTTGCTCAATTATTGTATCTTCTTGTTTATCTAAAGCAATTACAAAATTCACTTGAGCTTGCATAGCAAACTGTTGGGCGATAGGATATTCTTCATCGCCAAGCCACTGCATTAATATTTTTTCTATTTCAGTATATGGACGTTTTGAGTTAAGCCAAATTTGATAGCTGTTTCCGTTGACTTTAATTTCCCGATCGCCACCTTTAATAATTTTACGCTCCTCAAGATAAATTTCAGTGATGTTTTTGAGTATTTGCTCAAGTTCATTCCGCGTAAGTTCAGCGAGAAAAGCCTGTAAAGAAGGGGCAATTTTTTGGAAATCTTTTTTTTCAGAAAAATTCCTGATCTGCTTACAAATTGCGGCTATAACAGCCTTGCGTATTGAGAGATGCTGTCCTCCTGCTTTCAGTATTTTTGAAAAATTTGCAAACATCATCTCAATTGTAAGCGGCTCAATTACCTTGACCATGAAACTCTATTTCTCCGTAAGTCAGTGCTACAGTTGCCAGCAAGTGTTCATATTGGCTAATTTCTGCTACTTTTTTAGACATAGACAGTTTGTCACTTGCCTCTCTGTACCATGAATTAAGTAATTTTTGAACTTCATTAGGTCTTGCTTCATAAGCACGTGCCAATGCAACAGCTATCGGTTGATTCAATTCCTGGTATTTCTGCGTCCATTCTTTAAGCATCTGCTGTAATTGATCTAGATGTAATGAAACTAGGTAGTACAGTGTGTGGTAGCCAAAGTAAGCACGAACAATAAAACTTGGATTATTTGATAATTCTTTTAGCCAATTAAGAAATTTTTCCGAAAATTCCTGAGAAGAAACATTAGCAGCAGCATAACTAACACTGAGTGCTACCGTAGCTGCAATATAATTTTGCCAATCCGCAGTTTTTTGGGTATTATTTTCTTTTTCTATAGCTATACTCCAAAAATTTTGCAGAGTTATAAATACTTCTTTTTCACGACCGTCAAGATACCATCTAGCAATTGCTCTAGCAGCAACATCTTGTACCTCAAATGATGGTTCGGAAGCTAGTCTAAGTAAAAGTTGTTGAACTTCATTAGTTGCACTTGTAGATACCAAACCAATATCACTAAGCGTTTGACTGATGGTGTTACGTAAGCGTTCGCTACGGATAGAATTACCATACAATTCCCAGTTATAAGGGGGTTTTTCTACTGACTCTTTGACCATCTCCACTATTTCCGACAGTGCAGTGAAAATCTGTCTACGATGAGTCTCCCACGCAACTTTAAATAGTAATGGCCGGTCTTCAGTACGATCAATTTCAATCAGGCTGATTTCAATTTCTCTTGGGTAATCTGTTGTGTTGACAAATTTAAAACCTTTGGAGTTATTTACGTAAACTGTTATCTTAGAAAATTTAAAATAATTACCCAAATTTTCTAAATCGCAGTAATCCAGCGCACGTAGTGTTGAGTCACGTTGTTGCCAAACATTCTTTACCACCTTTTCTAAAGCTGCAAAAAACTGGTCATCAAAAAGACCATCAAATAAACTCAAACTCAGCGCCAGAAGTTGTTCGCGAATTTGTAAACTACGAAACCATATTTTAAGACTAATTTCCCTATCTTGTTTAGCAATATCAACTGTCTTACGAACTATCTCTTGTGAAATCTCTTTTTCAGCTAATAGTAACTGGATACAGTTTTCCACGCTAGCAACTGTGTTTAATTTCTCAGCTACAGTTTTTTGCAGATATAATTTAATCTCATTGTTGAGCGATTTTTTATTTTCTAATTTCTGAATGAGTGCTTTTCCTAAATCCTCTGGGTTATAAAGAGGATACTCTTTTGAAGGTTCCCACCAAAATAACCGCTTTTCTCTTTCTGTTATTGTTGTCCACTGATTAATTGGCACATTCGTAGTAGCAATAACATAATTTTTGCTTTTCCTGACAGCTTGCTGAATTTGGCTCAAATTGTATTGAGGTTTAAGTTCAGTTAAAACAAAAATTTGAGTAGCATGTTTATAATTTTTTAGTTCTTCATCTCCTTCTCCACGAATAGCTGCAACCAGGCTTTGTGGATTTGAATTTCCGTTCCATTCCCAGATAGGTATGCTATTATTTATTTGTTTGCGAAGCTTGGCAGCAAGATGCCAACAAAGTTCTTTTTTATCTGGGTGGATTCCGCCTAAAACTAGCAATCTTTGTTCGTAAAGTGTCTTAATTATTTCCTGAATTTTAATTGGACTGGTAAAGTATATTGAATCATATTCATCCAGATTTTCTCTCTTAAAAAAATCATTACGTTGCTGAAAAAATTGATTTACAGTCTGAGTAATGTCACCAACAGTTATATTCTCAGCTTGAATGTCTTTAACGGCTGTTTGCTCTACTTGATTATCATATCTAGCTTGATTGCTACTTTGAGATGCATCAGTCATAGATTTAAATTTCTTGTGTTAAATCACCAAATTTAATATTTTTTGCTTTGAGATTCTTTGCCATTTCTTGATCTCCAGAACCAGTCAAGTTTGATTTTTGAGTAAGATTTCCTGCTTCCAAAGTTTCTTCCGTTTCAACATCAGTCAGCATCTTCTGACGAAAGACCCCTGCTGCTTCAAGCTGTTGGACTAACTCTGTTAATTTCTCACCAAAATCTCGATCTTTAGTTATTTGCTGTTCCAGAACTCGCTTGAATTCTAACTGATTATCCGGTGTAGGCTCTTGTTCAGCGTCTGCTAATATGCCTTCTCTTTTAACTACTTTAAATTTTTCACGGATAGTAGTTATTAATTGAGTGATTTTTTCGGTAGCAGCTTCACCTAAAGCTTTTCCTGGTTGTTTAATAGCTTCAGTAAACATTAAAGCAACAATGGTGGTAGCAAGAGTTACAGGTTCCATAAACAACCCCAAAATTGAGTGATATGTATTTATTGTCTTTAATAATCAAAACAAATTTACAGGCAATCTCTACTGCGATCGCTGTTATTGATGTAGTATTTCGTTTTGTAATACAGTGAATATATACTGAATTTAAAATTTAAAATATAAAAAAACTTTAAATTTTTTACACCTGAGCAATCTTTCTAAATATCTTTGACTATTGACCGTTAACCAAAAAAATATCCCCTACTCATAAGCATGGTTACCAGCAGACGCTCAAAGTAGGGGGTTTATTAAATTTTATTTTATTGTTAAAACTACTTGACAGAAACAGCATCGACATCAATAGTGCTTGCAGTGGAGGTAGAAGCCTCGGGAGTATTGGCTGTTTCGGTATTCAGGTCACCTTTACGAGCTTTCCAGCCTTCAATCACTAACCCAGAGACCTCACTGACTAGCAGAGTCAAAAGGAAAACATCATCAATTTGTCCGACGATGGGAAAAACATCTGGCAGAAAATCAATTGGGCTGGCCAAATAAACTAATGTTCCTAAAATCACCCACCAGCGGTATTTGGGGTTACGAAGCAAATCACGATACCAGGTATAAACTGATTGAATTGAAAATTTCATGTTTTGAACCTCCAGTTATTCTTAATTTTGACAAATTATCTTTTAAATTCCTGGTGGGAATAACCGCCCAAATTAGTCTGGAAGACGCTACCAATTAAAAGGGGGGTGGCGAGTACGGAGGTAAGGGGAGGCAGAGGGAGAAATAACCAATGCCCCATACCGAAAATCTATGATGCAATTCGGCTCACGATTACGGTAGTTGTGCATTAATCTCTAAAATTAATAATGCTTGGGGATAGTTGCTTTAGTTTTGGAGGGAGGAAATTTAAACAGTGGATATTTTAGATTTATTTTACAAGGGCGGACCAGCGATGTGGCCTTTGCTGGTTTTGTCGATTTTATCTTTGAGTGTGATTTTTGAGCGTTTGTGGTTCTGGTTGCGAATTTTAACTCAGGAAAAGCAAATAGTTGATCGCGTCCTAGATGCTGCCCATGATAGTTGGCAAGTCGCTGCGGATATTGCAAGGCAGGCAAGCAATCAGCCTGTGGGGCGTTTTCTTTATGCCCCCTTACATTTAGGCAAAAGTGACGCGGAAACCTTTCGCTTAGCCCTAGAGTCCACAGCCGAAGATGAATTGGCTGGAATGCGGCGGGGCGAAAAACTTTTAGAAGCCGTAATTGCCCTAGCACCGCTGCTGGGATTATTGGGTACGGTTTTGGGTTTAATCCAGTCTTTGCGGGCAATTCGCATTGGGGATTTGGGAACTGAATCGACCGCTGGGGTAACTACTGGTATTGGTGAATCGTTGATTAGTACAGCAGCAGGACTAATCGTTGCCATCACTAGTTTGGTATTCTACCGCCTATTCCAAAGTTTTGTAGTTAACCAAGTCAAAGTCTTTCGTCGAGCAGGGAATGAGTTGGAATTACTCTACCGTCAGTCTCCACCAGATTTTAGTAATACAACATCACCAATTGCACGGGACAATTTCACGCCACCCCGCAAACAAGGGAAAAACAGGTTTTCCGAACCTCCTGAGCCGCCAATTCTACCTTAGTAATAGTCAAAAATTCAACCCTTAAAGCAGGCTATTAAATTGAGACAATGAAAGTTAATCTACATACTCCAATCGAAGAAGTCCAAATTCAAATCATTCCTTTAATTGATGTTGTTTTTTGTATTCTGACGTTTTTTTTGTTAGCGGCACTGCAATTTACGCGCCAACAGGCAATAAATGTTGATTTGCCCAAAGCCAGCGCCAAATCCGTATCTGGGATAACGTCACAAACTGGTACTCAGATTGTAACTATCGATGCGGTTGGCAACACTTACATAGAAAAACAGCCTGTAAAACGTGAAGATTTGGCGCAAAGGTTAAAACTGTATCTGCAAGCAAATCCCAGTGGCGTTGTGGTGTTGAATGCTTCACGCACAGCAACTTACAATGATGTGATTGAGACATTAGACTTGCTGCGGCAAGTCGGAGGCGATCGCGTTTCTTTAGGAATTATTCCCGGGCCATCTCAACCACCGACAAACCCACTCAACCAGTCTCCTGTACCTTCTTTCCCAATTAATCCTGGTGAAGCACCAGTTCCAGGCATCAACCCTGAAGGCAATCTTGCCCCCAGATTTCCCTCCGCACCTGGACAAAACATCAGCCCGATCAATCCTGGTATTTCCAACCCACCAGCACCCTTAGCACCTGTAGCACCTGGACAAAGCCAATCTGCTCCAAAAAGGTGAAATGGGCATGGGGCACTTGTACTGAGCGGCTTGCGTTGAGCGAACGCGAGTGCGTCTCGTAGAGAAGTCGAAACGAGCCGTTGGCGCAGCCTCTCGTAGAGAAGTATGGGTCATTGGGAAGAGGCAAGGGGGCAGGGGGAAGGGGGAGAATGAAAAATTACCTCTTTCTCTTCTGCTCCCTGCTGCTTAATCTCCCCATCTCCCCAGCGATGCACTGAGCTTGTCGTATTCCTACGGGGAAGCAAGCTACGCGGAGCGTCTCGTTCGCTCTTAGCGTCTCGTAGAGAACAGAAGTGTCCCCAGTACCCAATACCCAGCCCCCAATCCCCTGAAGCTTATGCCAAACCTAAAGACATCCAGAATAAAATTTGGTTAGAGAAAAAAATTCTGTTAATTTACAAATAATTGGTTAAGTTTGAAAGATTTTTCCATAGGTTAGGCTGAGTAGTTTATAACCAATTGCCATTCGCGTTTCAGGGGTTGTGGCATGAATATTGTGACGCTTTTAATTGTTTGGATAGTAACAGCTATCAGCTTGTTAATAATTAGTAAATTGCCTTTGGGAGTTGAAATTGACACCCCAGGTAAAGCCTTATTTTCCGCAGCAGTACTTGGTATCGTGACAGCAATAGTCAGACCAATTTTAAGCCTAGTCTTCGCAGTACCAAATTTACTCACGTTCGACTTGTTATCCAGCATTTTCACATTTATGATTGCTGTAGTTTGTTTTAGTATTGCAGCTTGGTTAGTCGAAGGCTTTCGTTTGCGCTACGGTGTTTGGAGTGCTGTTATCGGAGCATTTGCGCTGACTTTAATTAACAGCTTAATCTACAAAATATTGGGTGTATAAAATTCAAAGTTAGGAGTTATGAGTGAGGAGTTAGGAGCTATAGAAAACTCCTAACTCCTCACTCATAACTATTCATTGGAAGTTGGAGGAGCAACTTGAGTAGTTGATTGTTGTTTGCGTTGTTCACGTTTTTTGCGATCGGCTGAGAGCATATCTGCCATCACTATCAGTGCTTGCGCCATTTTGTCTAGATTAGAACGATATAGTTCCAAATCCTTGCTGAATTTGTCATCAGACAAGTGTAAGCCAGCAGCGATCGCTTTAAGTGCTTCAGTGAGTCGCTTTTCGTCTTTGACTAGTTCAGCATCTGACAATTCCAATAAAGAAAATACACCAATTGCAAACAAGCGGTTGTATTTAAAGCTAGAATTGTTGGCGATCGCTTGCAATTGTGCTTGCAAATCAGCATCTCGATCTAAGTTACTGGTTTGACTCAGCCACGCAATTAAATCTTTAACTGGTAAACCTTGAGCTATAGATCGCAATCTTTCGGCATCCTGTCGATAGCGTTGCGGGTCTTGTTGTATAGCCTGACATAGGGCGTTAAAAATTGATTCTCGATCCCGTTCTGGTTGATAGCCTTCCATGAAGCGGTCAAAAGTAGTGACGACACCCAAGGCATAAATTGGATTGTAGCTAAAATCAATATTTACTGACAGCAGATGCATTTCCACCATCAATTCTTCTACTACCCGACGATAAATAGTGTTAATCGGACGGGTATGCAGATTATAGAAAGTTCGCTTTGTATCAGAGACAGTACGGACGTTATTCACAAAGAAAATGTTAAGGGCGACGTATTTTTATTTTCCCGCTTAAAGGCTACTTTGCCAAGTTGAGGTTTTGGCTGGTGACGCTTTGATTTAGAATATAGACAAATCAAAATTAGTTTGTAAGTTAGTAGCCACAGGGACTAAGAACCTTCCCACCTCAACAAATAACCAAAAATTATAACTTTAAAAATTCATCGATCCCATTTATGAACTTCTCGCCACAGTTAATTGCTTTAGGTGAGTACCTAGCTGGTGAATTTGATAATCGGGAACAAGCCATAGGAGAACCAGTTTGGTATGTCCACCTGCGCCTGTGGCAAAGACCAGTTAATCTGTTCACAGAAGATAGCATCACCCTGTTTGCCGAACAGGCTAGTATTATTAACCTAGATCGACCTTACCGCCAGCGAATTATGCGCTTGCATCAGGGAAGCGATTCTCATGCGCCTCTAAAAGTGCAATATTATATGCTTAAAAATCCAGAAGCATTACAAGGCGCGGGTGATAATTCTGCCCTACTAAATACACTCTCAGTCGATCAATTAGATTTACTACCAGGTTGTATCCTCACAGTTAATTATGAAACACTAGCTGGTGATCGCTATAAGTTTACCGCTACCCCTTTACCAGAGAGTCGTTGCACCTTCACTTATCTTGACAATACCATCCAAGTTTCCTTGGGTTTTGAAGCCACAGCAGCAGAATTTCAAAGCTATGACAAAGGAATTAACCCAGCAACTGGACAAGCAACTTGGGGAGCAATTATGGGGCCTTATCGCTACACCAAGCGAAATCAGTATTGAGCAAGATCGAGTTATGAGTTATGAGTTATGAGTTAATTCCTCATTCGTCACTCTTAACTCCTAACTCTTTTCTTAGCTAGCAATGCTACGAGGTACACCTTCTAAAGCTTCCTCTTCGGTTTCAAAGATTTCAAACACAGTATCCATCATCGTCACTTCAAACACGAGTTTTGCTTCTGGATGTACATTACAGATGCGGAAACTACCCTTGACTTTATCTGCATCACGCATTCCAGCTACCAAAGATGTGAGACCAGAACTATCAATAAAATTGACCTGACCCAGATTCACAACTACATGGCGACTGAGTTTAGAAATACACTCTTGTAACTTGAGGCGAAATTGCCAAGCAGTGGTTATGTCTAGGCGACCTGCTGGTGTCAAGACAATAACGGTATTTCCGTCTTGGGTTGTATAAGTTTTTTGGTCTATATGAATCACTCAAGCCCTCCCCGTGGCATTCCTTTTAAATTGATTAGCTACAGAACCGTTATGATGCTGCCACTTGAGATTAACAAGCTACAGCTAAATTTGTCACTTTTTTATGCTAAGTGCTTATCTTTAGTAGTTTAACTCACCAAAACAGTGCTGAGTAGCAATTTTCAATGGGGCATTGGGGAGGCAGGGCATGGGGAAAGGGAAAGGGGTAAGGGGAAAAAGGGAAAGATTAAATTTATTCCTTTTCCCTTTAACCTTTAACCTTTTCCCTACCTCCCCACTATTTCCAATTGATCCAATCTTGAGGTTTCAAGAAGGTTTCATACAACTCGGCTTCAGGGGAATTGGGTTCTGGCTGATAGCCGTATTCCCAACGCACCAAAGGTGGTAGGGACATGAGAATTGATTCGGTGCGTCCGTTGGTTTGCAGACCAAAAATAGTACCTCGGTCGTAAACCAAGTTAAATTCTACATATCGTCCCCGGCGATAGAGTTGGAAGTTCCGCTGGCGATCGCCATACTCAATCCCATGTCGCCGTTCTACAATTGGTACGTAGGCTGGTAAAAATGCTCTACCACAGCCTTGCACAAAGGCAAATAGATCTTCCCAGTTACGTGGCGCTGGTTCTCCCACCTTGTTGCTATAAATAGCCGCTTCTCCATTGGGATCGGGACCACGATATAAAGTACCCCGACCATCTTGGTAATCAAAAAATAGACCGCCCACACCCCTTGTTTCACCGCGATGCTTCAGGTAGAAATATTCGTCACACCAACGCTTAAACACTGGGTAATATTCTGGGTGGTGTTGGTCACAAGCTTGTTTTAAAGTTTTATGTAAATGTGCTGCATCTTCAGCAAAGGGGTAATAAGGAGTCAAGTCCAGACCACCGCCAAACCACCACACTGGTCCAGCTTCAAAGTAGCGATAATTTAGATGGACTGTAGGCACGTAGGGATTGTGAGGGTGTAATACCATTGAAGTGCCCGTGGCATAAAAACCGTGTCCTGCGGCTTCAGGGCGTTGAGCTAAGATTGACGGCGGCAAATGGGAACCCCAAACTTCAGAAAAATTGACACCGCCTTGTTCAAATATTGCACCATCACGGAGCACGCGCGATCGCCCTCCACCCCCTTCTGGGCGTTCCCAACTATCTTCCTGAAACTTACCCACACCATCAACTTCTGTCAAAGCTTGCGTAATCTCGTCTTGCAGCTGTTTCATAAACTGACTGATCCTAGTCTGAGCGTCAGCTGGCGGCAAAGACTTGGATGATTCCGCTGGTACAGTTGGTGTTTGCGAGTTGATCAACATAGATTCCCGAACCTAAATTACAATTTCCAGAAAGCCACAAATTTCTGATCTTAAAATTTGGGGAAAACCGCGCCAACAATCAAGCTCTATTTGCCCAACCTGCTTTTTTCTTACTGGTCAAGCATTTATTAGGATTGATGGGCATCACTAGAGTTATTTTCCCTCAAATGCGTATAGGCTTGTATATTGAATAAGTTTTTTTTGAAATTTTTAATTGGAATATTCTGGTATTAACACTAAAATTTAGTCTTAACCTTGAGGTATCAAGGGTTTGACTCGTCTGCTCAAAACTTCTGCGCCATATTTGACAATCTTGGCGGTTGGCATCTGCACCGAATATACCATTGCTATGCCCAGAGGAATTTTGAGAAAGTTTTGGTCTAGGGGTTAAGTTTAGTTGCCAAAAATACCAGAGTTACCAGAAAGTGTCTAGCGAGGAGGAGGATTAGGAAAATGCAAGGTTGGTTATCCAAATTCATCCACCGCAAACGTCGTCGGTTTTGCGCTTCTCTGGTGCGGACGTATCGAGAGATTAGTTCTGCTTCTGTAGATGAACTGTGGCAAAAAGTGGTTGACTTAACAGATGTTTCCTGGCATCCACTACTAAAAAGTACTAATGTGCCTTACGGATTAGTACCCAAACCAGGATTAATTTTTCAGGCTGTAACACGCTTTTCACCGATTCCCATCCAGATTTTTGTGGAACGCGTCAATCCCAGAGAAATGCTGAGTATCCGAGTTCTGGCAATTCCTGGGATAGAAGAACGGGTAACTTACCAAGTAGAATCAACAGTTTGTGGTACTTGTTTATCTTATTCTGTAACACTACGTGGTTGGTTGTCACCCTTAATTTGGTCTTTATCTCGTCCTTACGCAGACCGCGTTGCACGTTCTTTAGTTGAAGCAGTAGAAAAAACGGCATTACCAGCAGTATCAGCTAAGAAAAAATCTCTTAATGACAGTTGTTTTGATTTTTAGGTATGGGACCGGGGAATGGGAAAATTTCTTCCCAATACCCAGCCCCCAATCCCGATCGCGAAAGAAAGTTAAGATTCTAATTAGGTAATAATCCAGTTTCCTAAGTTTTATTACGGCAGTAGTAGTGAAAACACCAATCTGCTCTTGCTTTTATTTGCATCCAGTTAATAGCTAAGATGCTGACTACGATTCTATTTCTTCATTTTCAACAGAAGTCAGGAGCTTCTGCCTTCCTTAAATCAGAACTTCGGTAAATTTTGAATTTTGAATTTTTTATGTACGATGTCCTTGATTCTCGCTCTGTCTTAGAAGTGTTGCGACCAGTGGAAGACCCAGAACTTCGCAAAAGTCTGGTAGAACTGAATATGATTCGCAACGTCAAAATTGATGCTGGCAAAGTTAGTTTCACTTTAGTGTTAACCACTCCCGCCTGTCCTTTACGTGAATTTATCGTTGAAGATTGCCAAAAAGCTGTTAAAAAACTACCAGGCGTTACAGATGTAACCGTAGAAGTTACAGCAGAAACACCCCAACAAAAAAGTTTGCCAGACCGCACTGGCATTTCTGGAGTAAAAAATATCATTGCTGTTTCCAGTGGCAAAGGTGGCGTTGGTAAAAGTACTGTGGCGGTGAATGTCGCAGTGGCTTTAGCCCAAACTGGAGCGAAAGTCGGCTTACTAGACGCTGATATTTACGGACCCAATGACCCGACAATGCTGGGGTTGGCTGATGCCGAAATTGCTGTGCGCTCAACTGAAAAAGGTGACATTCTGGAACCTGCTTTTAATCACGGCGTTAAATTGGTCTCAATGGGCTTTTTGATTGACCGAGATCAACCAGTAATTTGGCGTGGACCAATGCTAAATGGTGTAATTCGCCAGTTTCTCTATCAAGTGGAATGGGGAGAATTGGACTATTTGATTGTAGACATGCCACCAGGAACTGGAGATGCTCAGTTAACTTTAACCCAAGCAGTACCGATGGCAGGAGCAGTAATTGTCACCACACCGCAAAATGTAGCGCTGTTAGATTCTCGTAAAGGATTACGGATGTTCCAGCAGATGAACGTCCCAGTATTGGGAATCGTGGAAAATATGAGCTATTTTATCCCACCAGATATGCCAGATAAGCAGTACGACATCTTTGGTTCTGGGGGTGGTTCCAAAACAGCTGCTGAATTGCAAGTGCCACTTTTGGGCTGTGTACCACTAGAAATTTCCACGCGAATAGGTGGTGATAATGGTGTGCCAATAGTTGTTGCTGACCCAGATTCAGCTTCGGCAAAAGCACTTAAGGCGATCGCTCTCACCATTGCAGGCAAAGTATCAGTCGCAGCTTTGACATAATAAATTTTAATTTGTATCTGCTTCCTGGGCTATAGCCGGGAATACTAGGGACTGGGGATTGGGGACTGGGAAAGAATTTTCCTAATACCCAGTACCCAGTAACCAATGCCCAACAATTAAATCTAAAGTCTAAACTGACACAATGTTATTAAAACGATCGCTCCCCAAAGTTCGCTGGAAGTCTTGGGTTAAGCCTTGGCAATATGTAGATTGGTTGTTATTTTTTTTACCAGTAACTGTCAGCATTGTTGGCGGTATCATGATCCTCAGTACGGAACTGAAGCAGCCAGTAACTGACTGGTGGTGGCACTGGTTGGTGGCGGGTATCGGTGTGCTGATAGCACTTTTTTTAGCTCGTACCCGTTACGAAATCTTGATGCAATGCCACTGGGTAACCTACGCACTTACGAATTTCAGCTTAATCGCTGTGATGATTGCTGGTACTAGCGCCAAAGGAGCGCAGCGCTGGATTAGTATCGCTGGTTTTAATGTGCAACCCTCAGAGTTTGCCAAAGTCGGCATGATTATTACCTTAGCTGCCTTGTTACACAAGCGCACTGCTTCTAAACTCGAAAGTGTTTTCCGTGTACTGGCAATCACGGCTATACCTTGGGGATTAGTATTCTTACAGCCAGATTTAGCAACATCAATGGTATTTGGGGCCATCGTCTTGGGAATGCTCTACTGGGCAAATGCTAACCCAGGCTGGCTAATTCTGATGATTTCTCCTGTGGTTGCTGCGATTTTGTTCAGTATATCTTGGCCTTTAGCAGAGCCGATAGTTTTATTTAAGGAGCTATCTTTTGGCCCGTTAGGGATAGTTTGGTCAATTGCTATGGCTATTGTCGGGTGGCGAACTCTGCCCTGGCGTCGATTTGGTTTGGGTGCTATCGGTGCGTGGAGTCTGAATATACTTGGTGGCGAATTAGGAGTTTTTGCCTGGAATCATATTTTGAAACCCTATCAAAAAGACCGCCTAACTGTATTCATGGACCCCGATCACGATCCCCTTGGTGCTGGGTATCACTTGATTCAATCTCGCATCGCCATTGGTGCCGGTGAAATTTGGGGATGGGGTCTGTTCAAAGGCCCAATGACACAACTGAATTTCGTCCCAGAACAGCATACAGACTTTATTTTCTCCGCAGTCGGCGAAGAATTCGGTTTTGTTGGTTGTTTAGTAGTACTCTTTGTCTTTTGCTTAATTTGTTTCCGCTTACTACATGTTGCTCAAACTGCCACAGACAATTTTGGTTCGTTGTTAGCTATTGGTGTTTTGTCGATGATTGTATTTCAGTTAATTGTCAACGTTGGTATGACTGTCGGCTTAGCACCTGTAGCAGGAATTCCCTTACCTTGGATGAGTTACGGGCGTTCTGCCATGCTGACTAACTTCATTTCCTTGGGAATAGTAGAATCGGTAGCAAATTTTCGCCAACGACAGAAGTATTATTGATTCGTCATTTGTCATTTGTCCTTTGTCAGTTGTCAGTTGTCATTTGTCATTTGTTAGTTAACGAAAACCAATGACCAATGACTATTAACAAGTATTAAGCTATTAACAGGAAACAAGTGAGGCTAAAAAGATGATTCTGCCTGGAGCAACTGTTCGCGTCAACAATCCCGCAGATACCTATTATCGCTCTGAAGGACTCGTGCAACGGGTGAGTGATGGCAAGGTAGCCGTACTGTTTGAAGGTGGTAACTGGGATAAATTAATTACCTTCCGCCTGAAGGAATTAGAACTCGTAGAAACCACAGCTGGACGTAAAAAAGGAAAATAGATTAGTTAAGAAGTACAGACGCGATTAATCGCGTCTGTACAGGAGTTAGGAGTTATTATTGTTCAACTCCTAACTCCTAACTCTTAACTCAGCACTCCTATGCGCCTCCCACTACCACAGTTTGACAGAAGCGATCGCCATCCCAATCACTTTGCGGAGGTGATTGAAACTACTACTACTGAATTTTTGGCACAGTGTTTGGAACCAGAAGATTTAAGCTTCCCCTCTATGCCACCTTTTGGTAGTTGGGTGTGTGCTGTGGATGAAGAATCTGGCAATCTTGTTTACGCTGTGGTATATCATGCCACAACTATGCCCATAGATTCCGTACACCGAGCTAGAGCTTTGGGGCTGTCATTGCAGGACTTACGTGAAGAACAACCCCAGATATTTGCCATGCTGAGAACAGAATTTCGAGCTGCGATCGTTGGATTTGAACTATCTTCACAAAATCCAAGTTATAACCGAAGAGTATATCAGTATCTACCACCTCGTCCCCCGCAAATTCATCAAGCTGTTTACCGATGTGAACCAGAAGCGATCGTTAAATTTACTGAAGAACTAGATTTTTTGCGGACACTCCTTTGTATCAATAGTGCACCAGTGGACGCCTTGACCGCAGCTGCCATTCGAGATGTATACCAGTTACGTAAAGCTGACCGAGAATGGCTAATTAAAGCTGGCCGAAACCTGAGCGTATTACTTAAAGACGACTACGATCGCTTGCGGTTCATTTTGAGTCAAATCCACCCGTAGGTAGTTAGTTCAAAGACAATTGTCTAGTTTAGTGTAAGTTAAGATTTTTGATTTTTCGTCAGGCGGCTTCTAAATTCATTTATATCAATCGAGCGCTCGTCCTCAAGGCGATCGCAGTTTTACCATAGCCTCATCAATTCCTACCTATGGAACTCATATCACAAGTTCTTGCTCTGGAACCAACTTCCCAAATTCTTAGCAAGGAACCAATTGTTTCCTTTGCTATTTTGCTCGTGGTCATCTTAGTTATACCTATCATGTTTGAGCGACTAAGATTACCAGGATTAGTGGGTTTGGTTTTCTCTGGACTAGTACTTGGCCCTTCGGGCTGGCATCTATTTCAGTCCAACTCGCCGATGATTAATCTACTATCAGATATTGGCTTAATATACTTGCTATTTGTCGCAGGGTTAGAAGTCGATCTAGAAAAGTTCCGCAAGAGGAAAAGTCGTGCCTTTGGGTTTGCTAGCTTGACTTTTAGTGTACCGCTAGTCATGGGAACCTTAGTAGGTCTGATTTTAGGCTATAGCTGGACTACTTCGATTTTAATTGGCTCTCTATTCGCTTCCTACACCCTTTTGGCATATCCCATAATCACTCGTTTGGGAGTCGTAAATAATGAAGCAGTTACTGTTGCTATTGGAGCTACCATTTTTACAGATATTGCCGCAGTGCTAATATTGGGCGTTTGTGTAGCTGTAGGTCCTAATGAGGTATTCAGCTTAGCAAAGCTGCTCACCTTGTCAGGTTGGTTAACCATTTACTCTGTTGCTGTTGTTGCAGGATTTGATTGGGTAGGTAAAGAGTTTTTTCGCCGTTCCGGAGACGATGAAGGAAACAAATTTTTGTTTGTGTTGCTTTCTGTGTTTCTTGCTGCTGTGGGCGCTCAATTAATTGAAGTAGACAAAATTGTTGGTGCTTTTTTAGTAGGTTTGGCGGTAAATGAAGCTGTCGGTGAAGGCCCAGTCAAAGAAAAGGTGGTATTTATTGGCAGTGTACTGTTCATTCCGATTTTCTTTGTTGACATTGGTTTAGCGATCAATTTACCTGCCTTTTTAAATAACCTGAACGCCCTCAAGTTAACGCTATTATTTATAGTCGGTTTGATTGCCAGTAAATTGATCGCAGCTTTGTTGACAAAACTGGTTTACCGCTATAACTGGCAACAAATACTGACAATGTGGTCGCTATCAATTCCCCAGGTTAGTACAACTTTAGCCGCAACGTTAGTCGGATATCGGGCTGGATTACTATCATCGGAAATATTACACAGCATTATTATTTTAATGCTCGTGACATCGACTTTAGGTCCGTTCTTGACTAGTCGAATAGCTGTTGGTTTAACTTCCTCGTCAGCTGTAGATCCAGCACCAACTCTACCCGATGGTGATACACCAGAAACAGACGATGCTTTAACTATAGTTGTACCTATCTATAATCCTCAGACACAGCAGTATTTGATTGAAATGGCAGCGTTATTAGCGCGTCAGTCCAAGGGTAAAATTGTACCGCTAGCGATCGCTAATGCTGCTGCTCACATGGATGCACCCCAGTTAGAAGCTTCGCTAGAACGCAGTGAGCGGTTATTAACAAAAGCCACCGCCCAAAGTCGAATATTAGGTGTAGCTGCACAATCGGTACTGCGAATTGATGACGCTTTTGCTCAGGGAATTAGTAGAGCTGCTCGCGAACAAAAAGCTAGTCTAATTGTTATGGGTTGGGGTAAACGTACTGGGTTGCGAGCGCTATTATTTGGTAATGTTATCGATGGTGTGCTTTGGGCAGCGCATTGTCCTGTAGCAGTCACACGTTTGGTGGAATCACCAAAAAAAATTCAGCGTATCCTAGTGCCAGTAGAAAATTTAACAGCACCGATATTGCAGCCTGTACAATTTGCCCAGATGTTGGCACAAGCAAATCAAAGCCACGTTACTGTACTGAATGTGTGCGATCGCCGCACTAGTTCCAGTAAAATTGCTTCGAGGCGATCACATCTCTCACTATTAATATCTAAATTAGCTCTGCCCAATGCCCCCGAAATACAAATTATCGCTCATGAAAATGTAGCTCAAGCAATTTTGCAAGCAGCACGGTTATACGATTTAGTCGTTTTACCTTTTATACGCAATCGCACTAGTCCTGGAGGGTTAGCCATTAGCGATGTCACAACAGAGTTAGCCAGACAACTCACCTGTTCCATCGTCATGCTTGGAGAACCACAACGCACTCAAACAAATGTAGTTATTTCTAATACGGCTAATAGCATTATATCTGCTGTATGATATGAATCAGTAGATTGGGGCTGCCTTGGCCTAGCCTGCCGGAAGCATCGCATTAAAAAAAATCTTGGCAACAAATGAATCAGCTCTAATGGTTACAGTAAAAACACTTTATATTGTTGAAGATTTGATGAACTTTAGGTAAAAGACTGACAACCTTTAGACAATGTTTGTTATTTTGCTAGTTAAATTGTTAACAAAGCAGGTAAAAACATAACAAAAGTACAACTTTAAACAGTTTTTGATTAAGCGTTGTTCATTTTTAGTTCTGTATTTTTGTGCCCAAGCTGGGTAACCTAAAAGATAAGTGCAATAGCTACTGAAAATATTTGTAAGTAACTGGGAAACTATGAGAATTTTGGTGACGGGCGGTGCTGGGTTTATTGGTTCCCATCTCATCGACCGACTAATGAACGATGGGCATGAAATAATATGCTTGGATAATTTTTACACAGGTCATAAACGTAACATTCTTAAATGGTTAGGTCATCCGTACTTTGAATTAATCCGCCACGATATTACCGAGCCAATTCGATTAGAAGTGGATCAAATTTATCATTTAGCTTGTCCTGCTTCTCCAGTGCATTATCAATACAATCCAGTAAAAACCGTTAAAACTAACGTGATGGGAACATTGAATATGTTGGGGCTGGCCAAGCGCGTGAAAGCTAGGTTTTTCTTGGCTTCAACTAGCGAAGTATACGGAGATCCAGAAGTTCATCCCCAAACCGAAGAGTACAGGGGTAGCGTCAATCCCATTGGCATACGTTCATGCTACGACGAAGGCAAAAGAATCGCCGAAACTCTGGCATTTGATTACTACAGGCAAAACAAAGTTGATATTCGAGTTGCTCGGATTTTCAATACATACGGGCCAAGAATGTTAGAAAATGATGGCCGGGTAGTAAGTAACTTTATAGTCCAAGCTTTGCGGGGTACTCCTTTAACGGTTTACGGTGATGGTTCGCAAACTCGGAGTTTCTGCTACGTTTCGGATCTGGTGGAAGGATTTATTCGGCTGATGAATGGCGATTACATCGGTCCAGTCAATCTGGGTAATCCTGGTGAATACACAATTTTACAATTGGCACAAGCTGTGCAAAACGCCATCGATCCAGATGCACAGATTAAATTCGAGCCACTACCTTCGGACGACCCCCGCCGTCGCCAACCCGATATCACAAAGGCCAAAACTTGGTTAAATTGGGAACCTACCATTCCTTTGCAAGAGGGGTTAAAACTAACAATAGAAGATTTCCGCGATCGCATGAACAGCGATGCCAAGAATTCAGCCTCCTGAGCAGTGCTTAGCCCTGCTCTCAACTTTCGTGCAAGCTCATCCTATTTGGTAGCCGGTACTTTAGTGGCTGTGTTTCCTCTCGGTGTATAAGTGTCATATTGACTATTTCTTTTTTTAAACTAACGCTCAATCAAGCGAGGAGTTGAAAATGCGTGTTTGCGTAATTGGTACTGGTTACGTCGGTTTAGTTACAGGTGCTTGCTTAGCTCATATTGGGCATGATGTCATTTGCGTAGACAACAACGAAGAAAAAGTCAAATTAATGAAATCTGGGCAGTCTCCAATTTTTGAACCGGGACTCTCAGAAATCATGCAGTCTGCCATTCAAACAGACAAAATTCATTTCACAAGTGACCTCGCTGCCGGAGTTACCCACGGAGAAATTCTGTTTATTGCCGTAGGAACACCACCTTTACCAACTGGTGAGAGTGATACTCGTTACGTTGAAGCTGTAGCCCGTGGCATAGGGGCAAACCTCAACAATGGTTATAAAGTAATTGTGAATAAATCAACAGTACCCATTGGTTCAGGTGACTGGGTGCGGATGATTGTTCTAGATGGTATCGCTGAACGGCAAAAAAGTTTGGTAGCCGCAGGTGGGGTATCTGAAGAGAAGTTACCTGAGTTTGTAGCCGAGTTTGATGTAGTCAGCAATCCAGAATTTTTGCGCGAAGGTTCAGCAGTTTACGACACCTTCAACCCTGATCGCATTGTACTAGGAGGCAATAGTCCAAGGGCAATAGCCTTAATGGAACAACTATATGCCCCAATTGTAGAACGCAAGCACGCAGCCGATCCCTCTTTACCTCCAGTGCCAATTCTGGCAACAGACCTCAGTTCAGCAGAAATGATCAAATACGCTGCTAATGCCTTTTTGGCCACTAAGATTAGTTTTATCAATGAAGTTGCTAATATTTGCGATCGCGTTGGTGCTGATGTTACCCAAGTAGCTAAAGGTATTGGTCTAGACTCCCGTATTGGTAACAAATTTTTACAAGCTGGTATTGGTTGGGGTGGTTCTTGCTTCCCCAAAGATGTCTCCGCCCTCATTCACACTGCTGATGACTATGGCTATGAAGCTGAATTGCTCAAAGCTGCCGTCAACGTCAACGAACGCCAACGTTTAATTGCTCTGGAAAAACTCCAACAAGTCCTGAAAATCCTCAAAGGCAAAACTGTTGGGCTACTTGGTCTGACCTTTAAGCCTGATACCGATGATATGCGCGATGCTCCAGCGCTCAACTTAATTGAACAACTCAACCGACTGGGAGCTAAAGTCAAAGCCTACGACCCCATTGTTTCCCAAACGGGTATGCGTCATGGTCTTTCTGGTGTTTTAGTAGAAACCGATGCTGAAAGGCTAGCTGACGGCTGCGATGCTTTGGTACTCGTGACCGAATGGCAACAGTTCAACACTCTCGACTACCTGAAGATGGCAAAATTAATGACTCATCCCGTGATTATTGATGGTCGTAACTTCCTGGACCCCGAAGCAATGGTGCGGGCTGGATTCCAATATGTAGGTGTTGGCAGATAGATAATTTTGTTAGAAGTCAGAATTCATAATTCAGAATTCGGAAGATTGAATTTCAAATTTCTAGCTTTTTTCATGAAGTAGGGTCATAACAATGTTGTGACCCTATGATTTTTTTATATACATAGAATAAATCAAAATCTTGAAGATTTTTTCATATACACCAGATTTCAAGTTTTATAGAGCTAGACTCTCAGCCTAACCTATTCTAAATTCAGAATTCTGACCAGAGGCGGAGCGTCTGCGGCTCCGCTCCTGAATTCTGAATTCTGCTATAAAAATTTTGGATTTCATACTATCAATAATCAACTCAAGAGTTACGTGGAATTCGCTCAATCTCAGCATATCCACTGAAAATTAATTTTTGACCTTCCGTTTCTAATCGGTTGAGTCGCATCTTCACTCCATCAAGGTCAAATCGATCTAAATCGACCATATTATCCAAAATTTCTACCAGTGCTACGCTCAAGGTTTTAGAAATTTCCCGTTGTGCTTCTGGCACTTGGTCAAGCTCAATTTTCGGGTCTTTAAAAGAAACTCGCCGCCGCCTTTCAATACCTATGGTTAGGGTCATACTTAAAGGCACAAGTTCGCCATTATTTAAATCTGCTTTGGCTTCAAGCTGCAACTGATTTTCAGGCAATAGCTGTACCTTGACTTCCGTAAAGGAAACTGGTTCACCGCCAGATAATGCTGTCAAGGATGGTACAGAGAGGTTAAGCAGGCGCTTTTTCACCAGTTCAGCATTGAAGGCCTGGTTGATGCCTGCTTCTGATAGAATTACTTGAGCGACTGCTTGAGTAGGTTGCTTGAGAGTGAGTTTGCCGCTTAAAACCGAGCCAAAGTCAATAGCCACCGCATCGGTTTCAAATGACATCTCCTCGACCGCAAAATCCCTGCGGATTACTAAGCCACGACCGCTCATTTTGAAGCTATCAATGCTGCCTTGCAACAGTTTGCTGGAGGGATAGCAGCGCACAAAGACTTCTACTGACTCGCTTTGGGTAAACAAGTGGCGAATCGTTTGGCTAGCGACCGTGTTGAGCATTTGCTCTCCCCAATCTGTGCCTTTAGGATTTTGTAAACCAGTAAGTCCGCCGAACATGTGGTTTTTAGTCTCTAGAAGTTCTTTGTACTTTTGTAACAAATTGTGAAGAATACAGCAAGCGATCCCATAATTTATTGTGCTGATAGGTAGACATAGGATGGCTGATGATTGGAAATTAAATGTATCAAATATTACTTTTTGATTGGGAGATGGGAATAATTGAACTAGGTTATCGGTAAGATTCTCACCAATACTAAGTATGATACAGCTAAACATTCTAGAACTTGCCAAGCAAGGTGATACAAATGCGATTAATACTCTGGTAAATGAGTGGTTAGGCACACCTAGTATTACTACAAAAACGACTTTCAAACAAGATTGCTTACAGGTAATGCTGGAATCCGACAAAGTACCAGAACAACAATCATTAGTGCCACTAATTCATAATGGATTGATTAGTTTAAGTATTACATCTGTCAAAAAAGTTAAAATATACGGGCGAGAAATAGGTGAAGATTTTCCAGATTGGCAACAGGAGTTTGAGCTAGAACTAAAACCAAATTCACCTTTATTAATATATCAAACAGACGTTAATCTTGAATCCTCTAGTGCAATAAGCAAAACAACAGCAGATAGTGAATTATCCTTACAACAACCGTCTTTTTTTGGCTCGCTATTTGATGCAGTAGCAGGAACAGCAGGAGCAGTTGGTAATGCTGCCGTTCAAGCAGGACAAGCAGTTGCAGGAGCAGCAGTTGGTATTGGTGGTACAATTGGTGGTGCAGCTTTACAGGCAACACAAATAGCGGGACAGGCATTAGCGATTGTTGGTAATAATCCCCAACTGCAAGTAGCTGTAAAATCTCTAAATCAAGATTGGTTAAATCCTTTAATTCAACAGGTTGACTTAGTTAAAGCCGAAGCTGCTGTTAGAAAGTTACAACAAGAACATCCAAATGAAAAATCAGCACAAATTGCCCATCATCTTATGTTGGAAAAAGCTGTTTTAGCAGGAGGAACAGGGCTTGCTAGTAGTCTTACGCCTGGACAAGCAGCTGCAATGTTTGTAGTAGATTGGGCTGCTACATCTGCATTATCGGTGGAGTTGGTTTATCAAATTGCTGCTGCCTATGGGCTGGATTTAAAAGATTCAGAACGCAAAGGAGAAGCAGTAGCAATTTTTGGTTTAGGGCTAGGTGGAAAAACAGCAATCAAAGCAGGTTTGGGTTTACTACGAATTGTACCAGTAGCGGGAGCCGTCATTGGTGCTAGTTCAAATGCAGTCATGATTTACGCATTAGGCTATGCGGCTTGTCAATTTTATGAAGCAAAGCAGAATCCATTAACTTTAGAAGCGACTTTAATAGATGTTCAGGTAGAGAGTGAACAATATCTTGAAGCTGCTATTTCTCAAGAAAAGATTATGGATCAAATTTTGGTTCATATTGTCCTAGCGGGTAATCCCGATAAATCTTGGGAAGATATTTTGCCAGAATTACAAGCTGCTAATCTTAGTCCTGCCTCAATCGATGCGATCGCTTGTCATATTAAATCTCCACCATCTTTAGAAACCTTACTTCAGCAAATTAATAGTGACTTTGCTGTACCACTACTAGCTCAATGTCAAAAAATCGCTCATATAGATGGAGTAATAACGCCAGAAGAAGCTAGAGTGTTAGAAACGATTAACAAAAAGTTACAACATGATTTAGCCGCAATCAAATAACCTAAACATTACTTTTGAAATCTATTACCAAAGGCGATCGCAACTTCAATAAAAAATGCGATCGCACCACATCCACTAATCATAAAACTATCTCCTAAATTGCAAGACGATATCTCAATTCAGGAATTGGTTTACCTTCCATTTTTGCAGCATCTAACCATGCTGCTTTTGCTTGCAAAACTTCACGCAGTGCTTCTTCTTCTGTTAAACCAAATGCTGAACAATATTTCAAATCAGGAATATCAGCAATATAGCCATTATCTTCTTCACTGTAGAAGATATTAATATGATAGTTTTTCATTCTTTATACTCCAAAGTTGCCATATTTCTCAGCAACCTAGTATCGCCACCAAAATACGCAACAACTCTTCTATATCAGCAGGAACACGATATAAATTCAGGTCTTGAGTTATTTGTTTATTTTCTCGATTCAATAAGCCAAATTGCCAAATATCCCCTGTAGAAACAGCCCCCTGTAAATTCGCCTCTTGAGAGTCAGTCCACGCATCAATAGCAATCAATTCTACAGCAAGCTGAGTAAAACCTCTCGCCAAGTCAGCATTTTTAGCTTCTACAACTAAGAGTTTACGGTCTGCATGCAAATAATAGTCAAGGGAACCTTTTAATTGTTCTGTAACAATTAAAGGATATTCAATTCTAAGTTGAGCGTGGGTGTAGTGAATAATATCCAGTAAAATTGGTGCAATTAGTAGCTCTCTACGAGCAGCTTCACTAGTCAAACTAATATATGGCAAACTCTCCTCAATTCTAGATTTTAGATTTGCAAATCTGTCTAATTCAATGTTGGATTTTTGTAGATTCAGAGAAGAACGTTTTAAAGAATAACCAAATTCAGCCAGTATGTCTTCTGGCTCGAATGACATCTCAAAATAGCTTCTGAAAGTGTATGACTGATTTGCTTGGAGGATAGGAATTTTGCTCATAGCTGCATAATTAAACTTCCAACTGCATCAAATTTTCAAACGGATGCTGATTTTTCCAGCGGTAAGCATTAAAATCTCTAAAATCTATTGACAAAATTCTTCCATGCTGGAGGCTTTCTGCCAAAACCACTAGCGAAGCATCAGCAAGATCCATTGGTAAGTTTGCATATTTTTCCATCAGTTCACAAATGCGCTTACCATGATGGGGTTGCAAATTAAAAACCGTAAAGACCCCTAAGAATAAGTTATTAATAAAACTTACTTGGGCGCGATCGCCCATCGTTGTTAAGAGTAGATAGCAAGTTTCTGTTACGACAGGCCAAGTCGTAATCAGAGGTTCGTTGACATTGGCAAGTATCATTATTGCTTGAGTGTGGTATGAATCATTGCGATTTGCCAATGCTAACCAAAAGCCAGTATCAACGATAATCATACTTAGCTTTTAAGCCATGTCTCAAAATTGATTTGTAATTTACAGATAGATCCGGATCTGCCTCAGCGCAACCAATAAAGCCTGTTTGGCTGAGCATCGAGAAAGGATTCTTTTGCTGCTGCTGAAGTTGTTGGTAGTACAATTCCAGAGCAGACTTAATCACATCTGTTACTGCCTGATTAGTCTGCTGTTGAATATAGGCTAGTTTCTCAGCATATTCGTCATCTAATCGGGCATTAATTCTCATTATTAAGCTCTTTTGTCATACACTCGTATGACAAGCCTAACATATCTCCTACCTCGTCAACAACTTCCGGCGCAGATTATCCAACGCTGCATTCGCACTCACATGACGAATTAAAGCTCGACCTCGCACTGTACCAAACTGATACTCAAAACTTGTCACTTCATCTTTTGGCCCAGCCAAACCAACGTAAACTAAACCTACTGGCTTGGTATCTGTCCCTCCAGTTGGGCCAGCAATACCAGTGATACTCAATCCCCAAGTTGTTGAAAGTCGGGTTTTGACTCCAATTGCCATTTGTTCTGCAACACTAGCACTGACCGCGCCAAATTTATCTAAATCTTCCTGGTTAACCCCCAATAGCCGAACCTTGACTGAATTGTCATAAGAAATGATTCCACCCCAAAAGTAATCAGAACTCCCAGAAATCTCAGTTAACATTTGCCCAAGTCCACCACCAGTACAAGATTCTGCCACTGAAAGCGTTTCTTTTGATGCGCGTAACAACTCACCGACAACGGAAGCAGGAGTATCATCATTGATACCGTAAAAATCTAGTCCAGCAATTTCTTTAATTTGTTTTTCAATAGGCGCAATTAAAGCCTCTGCTGCTGCTTCTGAATTTGCTTTGGCAGAAACTCGCAATCTTACTTCCCCCTTACCTGCATAAGGGGCTACGGTGGGATTTGGCAAGTTCAAATAAGAAGCAACTTTTTCCGCCAAAGCAGATTCACCAATACCCCAAAATTTTAAACTCCGACTGTAAATAATATCCTTACCCCAACCTTGACTTTTGAGAAATGGAACAGCTGTTTCTTTCCACATCGGGTGCATTTCACTGGGAACACCGGGAAAGGTAAAAATAGTGATTTCAGGACGGGGTTGCCAAATGATACCGGGTGCAGTTCCAGTGGGGTTGGGTAAAATTTCTGCACCTTGGGGAATCAAAGCCTGCTTGCGGTTACTTGGTGACATCACCCGACCACGTTGGGCGAATTTCTGGGTTATGTCTTCGATGATTTCTGGGTGTTCTACCAAGGGGGCTTGAAAAAAATCGGCGATGGTTTCACAAGTGAGGTCATCTGGCGTGGGACCAAGACCACCAGTGAAAATGAGAATTTGCGCCCTGGAAATAGCAATTTCTATAACTTGCTTCAAGCGTTCTGGATTATCCCCAACCACAGTTTGATAGTAATGGGGAATACCTAGCTGCGCTAACTGTTGCGCCAAAAATTGAGCATTGCCGTTGAGGATATCTCCTAGTAGCAATTCTGTACCAACACAAATAATTTCTGCACTCATTGAATTGGGGAAGGGTGTAGGGAGTGGGGAGTAGGGAGATGAGGGAGCAGGGGGGCAGAGGGGCAGGGCGAGAATAACCAATACCCTATGCCCTATGCCCTATGCCCTAGACTAATGCTGGTACGGGAATTTCCAGGTGAGGGTATAAGGGGAAGCGATCGCACAATGCAGCTACCCGTCGTTTACAATCTTGGGTGACTTCCTCGGAATCTGGAGAAAGCAGGCGATCGGCAATAATATTTCCTATCTCAGTAAATTCTGCTACTCCTAAGCCCCGTGTTGTCATTGCTGGGGAACCTAACCTCAGACCACTGGTCACAAATGGCGACTGCGGATCGAAGGGAACAGTATTTTTGTTAGCAGTAATATTTACTGTGCTGACTAGCTGATCTGCTCGCTTACCCGTCATACCAATGGAACGTAAATCCACTAGCATTAAATGGTTATCAGTGCCATCAGACACAAGCTTTAAGCCACGATTTTGTAATTGTTCAGCCAAGGCACGAGCATTTTCAATCACTTGGGCAGAATAGGTTTTAAACTCTGGCTTGAGGGCTTCTCCAAAAGCTACCGCCTTACCAGCAATCACATGTTCCAATGGTCCGCCCTGGCTGCCAGGAAAAACCGATTTATCTAGCTTTTTACCCAGTTCTGCGTCTCCAGTCAAAATTAAACCACTTCTCGGACCGCGTAGAGTTTTATGGGTAGTTGTTGTTACTACATGACAATGAGGAATCGGGTCGGGATGAAGACCACTGGCAACTAAACCAGCAATGTGAGCAATATCGGCAAGTAAATAAGCGCCGACTTCATCAGCAATACTACGGAATTTTTCAAAATCAATTACGCGGGGATAAGCCGAATAACCACAAATCAGTAGCTTAGGACGCTCCCTTAGCGCCAGCTCCCGAATTTGGTCATAGTCAAGTTGTTCTGTTTGTTGGCTGACACCGTAGTGGCTAACTTGGAACCACTTACCTGAGACGTTTACAGGGGAACCGTGGGTGAGATGTCCGCCATGAGACAAATCCATCCCCATAATTTTGTCTCCTGGTTCCAGCAGGGTCAGAAACACAGCAAAATTTGCTTGTGCGCCAGAATGGGGTTGGACATTGGCATGAGCAGCACCAAACAGCTGTTTAGCGCGGTCGATGGCCAGTTGCTCGATTTTGTCGATAAACTCACAACCGCCATAGTAGCGTTTACCGGGTAATCCCTCGGCGTATTTATTTGTCAGTACTGAACCTTGAGCCGCCAGTACAGCAGCCGAAGTAAAGTTTTCACTAGCAATCAACTCCAAATGGTCTCGCTGACGCCCTAGTTCGTCATTGATTAATTCCGCGATCGCTGGATCGCTGGAGGTGAGAAAATCTGAATTAGTCTTAGTCACTTCAATTATCCTTATGGAAATTTGTACAACGGCTGATTTTGGTTGTCTCAGCACTTAAATAACAGTCAACTGCCCATAGCTCAAAGTCGTTCAATGGTTTTTGACTGCTCTAGAGAGGCGATTAATTGAATTAAAGTTAGACTCAAGCTCGATTAATGCATTAACAATCATAACGTTGCTTTTTGACCCTGCGTTATTCAAGTTTTTTGCGAGCGCTGTTATGAGATACAAAAAGCTAGAGAAAGCCGAGTGCTTGAGCGTAAAAACTGGGAATATGCGATCGTCAGCAACTAAACTCGTCTTATACCATAGCTATATGAAATCAAATAATAAGACTCCCGGCTTCTTAGAGAAATCGGGAGTCTGAGGCTGGCGATTTTCACAAATCAAATAGGATTCATATAGCGATTTTGATAGTAAGCCAAAATTTGGTTAACTCGTTGCCGACTTTCTAAAGTAGAGTTTGCTGTCCACGAAAGCCCTAAGCAAGCAATTTGGCTTTGATTGTAATCAAACTGTTGGGATGACTGAGGAATTAAATCTACTTCTACCCCTTCCACTTGACGTAAATGCGCTGCGATTTCTCGATAAACTGCTAAGGGCAAACCAGGGAATTCAATTTTTTCCTTAGTCTCCATCTTTTATGAAGCTCCCACATTAATTGGATTTTGAGGGGGCGTTGTCCCTAAAATAGAATTGCCAGTAGCAGATGCCGCTGATGGCGTTGAAGCTGATGGCGTTGAGTTGACAGGCCCTTCCCCTACCATTTTGGCAACTTCGATGCCATTTTGTTCCAAAATCACAATCGGGTTGGAACCTCCATTCATTTCAATGCGTTTAATCAGTACACCATTGGCTAATCGCTGTCCCGCCTGCACATACCGACTCGTCGGTTCATCTGGTACTTTAATAATTGCCTGGGGTTCCTTAGTAATCAGAACTACACCAGTCACAACCACTGCCCTTGCCAACTCAGGTTGTGGCGCTGGTGGCAATACAGATACTAAAGTCGGGTTGGGCACAACTTGAGGCAAAACCCTAGGTAAAACTGAAGTCAAAGTAGTATTGACTTTTTTTGGTACAGCAGCAATGTTATTTTTCTTTTGATTTGAAGCTATGGTACTTGTCGGCAGTTTTCGTCCTGGGATTGATGCGGTAGGTAGCTTAGGTAACACAGGAATAGGTCTTCCGGATATTTTAGGCACTCCAGCAACCGTCTGCCCAAAAATTTGGGCAAAGGGGTCAGTGCGGTTTTTTGATACCAAAACTACTCGTGCCCGTTCTGTAGCATTAGTAGATTGAATTAAGCTAAGACTTGCAGAAGAAACTTGTGAAACCTGTTTGGCAGGTACGACTGGATTCTTGAAGGATTGAACCGCTGGCTGCGGCTTTTTTGCTATTTTAGGAATCGGTGCCGGCTGTATGGCTTGTGGTGTTTCTTCAGAAGCACATCCCGCGATCGCCAAGCTTAAAATAGCTGCAATTGTAATTGTTAAATTTCTGCCCATGAGTCTTTCTCAAAAGCCATTGGAGAATTGAAAACTAAAAATCAACATGCCTGAAATTTGTATCCAAGGCAAAGTCTGTTCCCTTTATAACCTAATTTTTTGTTTTTCAATGGTTATTTTTCGCACTGCCAGCCTAGCATAACTGCGGGTTTATTTTTTGCAGCTAATCCTCTGCTACACCCATCAGTTGTTTCATCAAATCTAGGCCTTTCTTGACTCTACGGGAAACTGTTACTACACTGATACCCAGATGTTCTGCAACTTGTTTTTGTGTCAAATCTTGCAAAAACACGCATTCCAAAACATCGCGGGTGCGTTGTTCTAGCTGAACTAATGCTTGTTGCAAGCGAAGTTGGTCTTCTTGTGCTAGTTGAAAGCTGCGATAGTGAGGATCTGGAACTAATTCTCCCAAACAAGTAGAGCCTTCTTCTCCATCCTGGATTGGCACATCTAAACTCAAGGGAGCGCGATTCACCCATGCTAATTTAATTTCTTGCCATTCGTTTGGAGAAATTTTCAGTGCTGCTGCTAATTCCGAATCTGTTGGTTGGCGATTATGTGTTTCACGCCAAGAACGTGAAACTCCTATTGCTTGCTGTTGCAGTGCTAACCATCTGCGAGGAATTCGCACGGTGACGCCTTTATCTCGAAGATAGTGTTGAATTTCACCCCGAATGTAGGGAAGAGCATAGGAACTAAAGGCGTGTCCCTTAGAAAGTTCAAATCTTTCAATAGCCCTAATTAAACCCAAACATCCAACTTGGAGCAAATCATCATAGGTTTCATGACATTGATTTGTCCAGTAGTGAGCTTCTTTTCTCACAAGTCCAAAATTGAGTTTTACCAGTTGATTGCGAACATTTTCGGAGCGAGATTGCTGATATTCTCGCAACAACTGCCAAATTTCGTGTTTTAGTTCATTGGTGACTGTGGTAGGCATAGCACCGGGTTTATTGAGCAAATAAAGAATTAATAACTCGCGCTTAAACTCAGCTGCGATCGCACACGAGATCAGATAAAATATCGTGCTGTATGCCATGGTAAATATATGGTAAATAACAAATTTTTCGAGAAATTTGCCATAATTTACTTGACAATCAAGCAAGATTTAAATGTGCGAAATCTGTTGGATTTAGTTTGTTATCAGTCAACAATCCAGGAATCCTAAGCAGAGCTAAAGACACTGCTGAATTCCGGCTTCTGATTTATTCTTCAATTAATTTGGGTATTATCTGTAGTTGTGTTTTTAAAACTACATAGAAATAAAATATATAATTAATTACTAAATATCAAACCGAGATTGTACTTAATTTTATTAATTAATGCTGAAATTAAGTTGTAGAAACAAAACTATGAAAGTGGAAATTTTATTGGAAGAACAAAAATTGAATTGACAGTAAAATTACATATAGAGTTAAATAAATTTATTTAGCATTCAATAATTACTAAATAAAAGTTAATAAATAGTATGTATATTTACGCAACTAATAAAAAAAAGGGCATTTTGCCCTTTGTTGTAGTTAATTTATAGCTATTTCGCAAAAACCTACTTACCCCCGAAATAAAAGGAGATAAGGGTTAACTCTTGTGATGAAAGCTGATGCTGACAGAATTGTGGTTCTGAATGCCAATCAGTTAGGTAACTCAAGAGGATTTAGCTATGATTTGGATTCAACCCGACCGTAAAATATACCGCGAATCTTAACTTCTTTAGGTTCGCCAGCACCTAAATCAGTATCAGATGGCTGTTCACTCAGGAAAGTACCAGCAATTTCACCACTGGCGCTATCTACCTTAGCTACTTGCAGAGAAATCTTGCCGTTGAGAATTTCTGCACGCTTGACGTTAGTGCGGGTGAGTTGTTCATCATCCGCTTGGGCAGGCAGAGCCACGGCGTTATCATAGCCACTAACGACACCACGACCTTTGGGATCTAGGAAAGCAGCACCACGATAGGAAGGTACTTTGAAAGTGCCTTCAAAGTCAGTGGAGGTGTTAATACTGGTCAATTTGGGTTGGGTTTGAGCAACCAAGTTTTTGATAGTGAACAAGAAAGGTACTCTCTCACCACCAGGGAGTTGCACGGTAATGGCTTGGAAGTCAAGACCATCAGTTTCCACAAGAGTCAGGCTATTATCTGAGTTGATTTTTAGGTCGCCTTGTACCTGGTCAATGGTGGAAGTGTATCTAGTCAACAATTTGCCAGCAACAAATTCTGCTTCTTGGCGTTTATTAGCAGGTTCTTCTTTAACGAAGAAACTAGTTGGTTCCAAGCAAAGTTCTTTGATGGTATAGGACTGGCTAGAATCAAGGGGAATAGAACCACGGCTTGTTTCTGATAGTTGAGGGCATTTGTTAGCCAAGCCAGTGCCTCGAATTTGTTCATAAGTGAGTACATCCCTACCACTACTAGTAGCAGGAGCATCACTACAAGCAGTTATTAGCCCCAGGCACAAAGCCAAGAATGCGACAATTAAAGCGCGATACCTCATGGTCAACCTCAATCTCAAAAATTAATATCTAAGTTGTAAAACTGCATCGAACTGTGTTATGTATGTGACGCCACTACATACGCCTATTGTTTGATGGGTAAATCAGCCAGATCATACGATTTTTTTTAACTCAAAATCAAAGTACTCTATTCTCAAGCAAGAATGTTCTGATCCCCTCTAGCTCCCGTGAAGGCTGTGCTAAACGGTACTACGCTGTTTTAGAAGCGATCGCAATTGTTTTTCATAAAAGATACAAATCTAGTTATACTTAGGCGTGATTGAGGAAGTGGGGGACGTGGGGATACAGTCAGTTGAGGAAAACTCTACACAAGGTTCGTCTCTTTGGGTAAAGTGACAGTTAAGGAATCAATGCCGGGAAACTAGGGAAAATTAAAAATCTCCGGTAAATTTGAGTTGACCTCATTTACACGGAAAAGGTGGGATGGACAACAACAAAACTATTGAATCAGAAAATTTGTCTTCTAAGCTGCAAGCGATCGCAACTGTGGTACATGATACAGTTGAAAGCTGTCAAGGCCATACTGTAGCTCTTTTGGCTTTGCTGCGAGAATTAGAGCAATTACACCGAGAAATCCGAGATGGGGTTTTTCAAGAGAGTTTGCCTGTCAACCGTCGCCAACTCTACTCACTGCTGAAAGATATTGAATCTGAGGGAGGCTGGCCTTATATTGAGCGGATGAAATTACAAGCGTTTTTAGCGAATTTGCCCCAACAAGACGCCCAAGAAAATAGCCCTGAGTTTTTGGAGAGCGATCGCTCTTTTGCTTGATCGAGTCGAAATCAGCTGTTAAACCAAGAGTCATTGGTCATTTGTCATTTGTCAAGAACCAATCCCTCCATGCGCCTCTGCCTAGAGTATGCCATCACAAAGACGGCGATCGCGCTGTTCAAGATTGCGGTTGTGTTTGAGATAATCATCCACCCACTGACAACCACGAACAACCAAGTCATCAAGATCTAAATTCCAGAGAATTATTGTGTTGTCATCACTAGCTGATGCTAGTGTTTGACCATCTGGGCTAAAACTGACACTTAATACTGGAGCCTGATGCCCATTGAGACTTTTAATTAATTTGCCTTCACGGCTCCAGAGTTTCACTGTACCGTCCCAACTAGCGGCGGCGAGTAATTTTCCATTGGGACTGAAAGTTACGGCATTGACGCTATCGCTATAGCCCTTTAACAAGGTTTTTAACAATGTACCATCGCGTCGCCAAAGTCTTACAGTGTTGTCCCAGCTGGCAGAAGCTAGCAATTCGTCTGTGGGACTAAAGCTGACACTCAATACCCAACTGTCATGGGGCGAAAAAGTTTTGATTAAAGTACCATCTCGCCGCCAGAGTTTTACTGTTTGGTCATCACTGGCAGAAGCTAAAAACTGATTATCAGGGCTGAAATTGACGCTATTCACCCAGGCGTGATGTCCCACTAAGGTTTTGAGCAACTTGCCTTGACGATTCCAAAGCTTTATCGTTTTATCTTTGCTAGCTGATGCCAAAAACTTGCCATCTGGGCTGAAATTCACGCTCATCACACTATCGCTATGTCCGTGGAGAGTGACGATTAAACTACCGTCAAGCCGCCAAAGTTTCACAGTTTTGTCATAACTTCCTGAAGCTAGGATCTCGCCTTTAGGGTCAAAATTAACACTTGGAACTTTATCTGTGTGCCCTACTAAGGTTTTGTAGAGTCGGGTTTTTGCCTCGCCACTACTGGTGTCTCTTTGCCAAAGTTTGACAGTGCGATCGCTACTACCAGAAGCTAGCATCTGGGCATGGGGACTCCAAGCAACGCTCAAAACTCGATTCTCATGCCCTTGGAGAATAGACGGTCTTGGCGCATCTAAACTCCAGAGTTTCACGTTTTTGTCAAAACTTCCCGAAGCCAGCAATTTATTATTGGGACTGAAAGCTACGCTAGCAACAGCATCGTTGTGTCCTTTGAAGGTTTTGAGTAAGCTGCCAGTAATACTCCAGAGGTTTATGGTGTTGTCTTCACTTCCGGAAGCTAATTTTTTACCATCCAAACTAAAGCTTAAACTCCAGACTGTATTGCTATGCTGCTGTAAAGTTTTGTAAGGAAGAAAGTTAAAACTGTCAGTACTGGTGTTTTCTTCTCGCCGCCAAAGTCTTACTGTTTTGTCTCGACCTGCGGACGCTAACAGTTTACCGTCAGGACTGAAAGCAACCACCGTTACACCTTGCTGATGTCCTTGCAAAGTTGTAACCAAGATGCCATTCCGTCGCCAGATTTTTACTGTTTTGTCGTCACTTGCCGAGGCGATAAATTGACCATCAGGACTGAAGCTTACCCAGTTAACCCAGCCGCCATGTCCCCTGAGTATTTTTACTAGACTACCGTCTTTGCGCCAGAGCTTGATCGTTGCATCCTTACTGGCAGTAGCTAATAATTCGCCATCAGGACTGAAATCAACGCTATAAACCCAATCTCCATGTCCTTTTAAGGTTTTATCTGGCTGGGTATAAAATTCACCTGTAATCGGGTTTTGCCGCCAGATTTGCACTGTTTTATCCAGACTGGCGGAGGCTAGGGTTTTTCCATCAGGGCTGAAGCTGACGGCGGTAACCGCGTCATTATGACCTTTGAGAGTTTGTAGTAAGGTACCATTAGGACGCCAAAGTTTCACTGTCCGATCTCGACTCCCTGATGCTAGCAACTGACCATCTGGGCTGAAAGTTAGTCCCCAGACAATATCGGTATGCCCTTCTAAGCGGTTGACCTCAGTTACTCCGTAAACTGCTTGTTGCAGGGCTGTGACTACCCGCATTCGGGTGTCTGGTTGCACAAACTCTGCTTTTTGAAGTCGTTTCCAAGCCCGTAAACTTTCTAATAAGGCATCAAATTCTTTATTAGAGGCAAATAAAGCTTCGCTAGCAGCTGCGATCGCACTAATTTTTAAGTTGGTTTCACTACGTTCAGCTCGTAAAGTTTGACTAATTGCTGCTCTTTTCTGTAAGTCAGCTTGCCACCATAATGCTGCTATTGTTACCCCCATGATTGACAGCACTATGCCTGCTACACGTGCTTCTTTTAACCGCCTTTGCAAAACTAAATTGAGTTGCTGTTGACTAAGTTTTTGGGCTACTTCTGCTTTCTTTTTTTCCAGTTTGATTTTTTCTAATTCGGCGACAATACCATAATTGTTCTTTTGACGAATTGGTTCAACTAAATAATCGTGGACTAACTGGTAGCGATCGCCTAATTCTTCTCTGACTCGCAACACCAACCCCGAACCTACTAATATTTCTAAAATCAGTTCGCCAACTGTGTTAAAACCTGAGATTGTCTCGATATCATGATTATTAGCTAATGCAGCAGCTAAATCAGCTTTAGTTTTTAATGGTCGCGTGCCTTTTTCATCAGTTAACTCAAATAATAATTTCCAACTTAACTTTTCGTTTTCTTGACCGCAGTCTTTGATAACTTCCCCCAGCCAGCGTTCCACCAATTTTGTCCAGCCACCGCAAAGTTTATATTGTCCGAGTGTGGTAATGTTTTCTACTTCTAGTTGAGCGCCGACTATTTGTAATTCAATTGGATGTACTTCGCCTAGTTCTCCTGTCAAATCCTCTACTAATCGATTAATTAATTCATCACTCAATTCATAATGTGAACGTTGAGTCAGACTATAAATTATAGCCTTGGCATCCTGACTAGAAAATTTCCCTAAATAATAACGAATGTCTTTATCGAGGATATTTTGATTAATTACCCCTAAATTATATATATAAGTACTATTTTTCTGACTCAAACGTTCAAATTCTAATAAATAATGTAAATAGTCTTCTCTCAATGAAAGAATAATTTTTACATAAGAAATATTTAAACATTCACTAAAAAATTTATAAAATTCTATTCTTTGTGTGCTAGGGTTACTAACAAAGAAAAACTCTTCAAACTGGTCGAATATCAGAATTATTGTATGATTGCGCTCAGTTGCCAATCGGATATTTTCAAGCAGTACAGAAGGTGTATAGTCGAGATTAACTAATATTCCTGCATGTACTAAAGCTTGGTTGACACTACTTAGCAAAACTGTAACCCAATCAGTATAAACAGACAAAACAATAGGTACAGGAATGCGTTCGCCGATAGCTTTTCCTCTGAGTGCTGGTACTAAACCAGCTTTGAGAATTGAACTCTTTCCTACACCTGATTGTCCATAAATGACTGTAAGTTTATAGTCAGCACGAGCAATTCTTTCAATTAAGCGATTGACATCCTGCTGTCGTCCAGAAGCAGATATTTCTTGGGCGACTTCCTCAGGAATAAACGGTATTTTCTCAGCTTCTAATACTGGGTTAATTTTGGAGCGTTGTGGCTGCAATTGACTTGCACCAATGAAAGCACGAAAGCCATACTGATGTTCTATTTGAATTTTTTCTCGTTTGAGCTTGAAGGCTTCTGTATAGTCATGACGCTCAAAAAAGTAAAGTGATCGCAATTCCTCTAAAATCTCTAAGTAAAGTGATGGTTGATGTTGTAGCTCACAAACTACCCTCGCCCATTCCAAATTATTGATTGCTTCTTCCCACTCACCTAAATGTCGCTGTGTACGTGCTAGTAACAGGAGATACCAACTTTCTTGTCTTCGGGAAACTTCTGTTGCTGCTTCACATATAGAAAGTGCTGTATTTGCTAGCTCATGAGCCAGTACCCAATTTGACTCAGAAGCTGCTACATTTGCCAAAAAACCATAATTTTGAGCAATTTGTAGTGGATTTGCATAAATTTTGTGTAGATGTAATGATTTTTGAGCTAATTCTTTTAATTCATCCCAAGCTTTTAAACGTTGGAGCATTTCACAAACAGGTGAAATAAATTTAGCAACTAAATCTTCTCTTTCTACCTCTTCTAATATTTCCAGACATTGTTTAAACCATAAAAGAGCATGTTGGCAATAGCTACTATTAGCACTGTGGTTTAAGTCTGCCATCCGCCGATAGCATAGCCCCAGGTGAAATAGTACTATTGCTTGCTTAAGTAAAGATGAGGGAGATGATGGGCATGAGGGAGATAAGTGTAATTGTTCGCTAATTTTCCCCACTTTCCCACTTTCTAACTCTGCCACTCTTTTTGTTTCCTTCTGCCACAGTGCTAGACTTCTTTGATAATTGGCTAAAGCACCGTTAATTTGATCGTTAGCGTATTTATCTCGCCCCAAAACAAACTCTAAACTTGCTTCTAATCCTGGTGTTAATTGAATGCCATACAAGCGCAGCAAATCATTACGCGCTGATTCTATTTCGTGGCGGTGTTGGGATTTGGGATCTAAATCTAAAGAAGCATTAGATAAAAATGTTTCGGCACCTGCTTCTAAAACTTTAGCAAATAAAGATTCCGCTTCTTGATTAATCAAAGCAATTAAATCTGTTTTTGCCATTTCAAATTTAATAGTGGTTGCAGCCCAGCTTTTGAAATCAGGAGCTAATCTGGAAAGCAATGATGCTACTTCATCTTGTAGCCACAATACTACTGGAAATGGAAAAGTCGCAGCATAGATATCTCGTGCTTGGTTGATGCCTGTAAGTAAGTTTTCCAAGTCAATAACTGACTCAAGACCAAAAACCATAACAGCTGATGGCAAAGAGTCTGTGACAACAACAGGATTATTTAGAAATAGTTCTGAAACTATTGTGTTGTGTAAGGAAATAGTTGATGAATTGAGAACGATTTCTCTAAGATTGATGTCTTTAGTGAGGGAGCGAATATTTTCTAACATTTGCTCCCGTAATTGCCCGTAATTACACCGGACTAAAATCAGAGCAAATTGACCTTCAGAAAGGGCGATCGCTCTAATCAGTCTTTGTAAAGTATGTTGATTTTCTTTGGTCATTGGGTATGGGGCATTGGGCACTTGTACTGAGCGACTTGTACCGACTTGTGCTGACTTGTGCTGAGCGTAGGCGAAGTAGCGCAGTGGAAGTAGCGAACGCGAGTGCGTCTCGTAGAGAAGTCGAGGTAAGCCGTTGGCGCAGCCTCTCGTAGAGAAGTATTGGGCATGGGGCATTTAGCCATTTGTTATTTGCAAATGACTAATGACAAATGACTAATTACACTTAAGTTACCCAACAGTGTTATTTGTTTTGTTGCCAAGCCAAAACTTTTTCTGTTTCTGCTAGGGCTGGACTGATGCCAAACCAGCGCCCCACAGGATCGCGATATTCAAACAGATACATGCTTCGTAGTAAGCTTTGGTAGTCTGACTCGCCCTTAACTCTTTGCTGTTGCACTACCTCAAACAATAATTCCCATTGGGATTCATCAATAGCTAATAGCAAATCATCGCGGTAGTCTTTAATCACAGCTTCTAAGCAGTCGCTAGAAAAAGGTGGATCTTGTCGTTGTAGACAGCTATAAAGTAAACCCAGTAGGTTACGAATGTGGCCACCACTAACGCGGCATAAACGATCCAAGGTTTGGGAGTTATCGAATAATTCAGTAATCAGTGACAGTCTTGTATCCAAAGGAATTTCTGGAAAAGCTCTTGCTAAGACTAATTGGCGTACCAGTGACATTCCTGGTTCGTAGTCGTTACCATCTCTTTGTCGCAACAGCACCATCGGCAGTACTTTAGGTGCAATCCCTCCGCCCAAGCGATTTTTCAGTGTCTCGTACTCATTAGAAAAAATTAATGCCAAGGGAATTGTGTAAACTAGGTGGCATTTGAGTCGGCGTAACTGTTCGCCTCGGTCGATGAATAGGTATTCTGGTTGCGATCGCCCTGATGCTAAGGGACGCATATCAACTCGATCCAAGTTATCTACAATCACTACCAGTCCTTTTTGACCGCGCAGCTTCAGTTGATTGACAGCTTTTTCTAGAATTTCTTCATTAATCGCTTGCAAAATACTGTTGGTGCGAGGTTCCAGATATTGCCTCAGTTGATTACGCAATTGGTTGCTATCTTTGGTTTTGGCGGTAATTTTGGCAATTCCCAAGGATAACTCTGCTTCTGCTGAAAGTTCTATGGGACTTTGCAAAAAATCGCCTACTTCTTTAAACAAATTGGTAAAGTAACCAGGCTTGAGTTTGATACCAATCCCTTCTAAACTAACACTGACTTGACGGGCTACACTCAGCAAAATATCGCTGACATCAATATCAGCCATGTCTAAGTCTTGACTGGACTCAAAATAAACCACATGAAATCCCGCCAATTCTAGTTCTGTTTTCAGGCGCTGCAACTCCGTAGATTTGCCACAGCCAATGTGACCGGTAAATAACTGGCAGGTTGGCTCGTCCGGAGAAATACGGCAGATTGTCCGTTGCAATTCTTCCACAATCTTGCAACCACGTACATCAGCAAAATCTATGTAATACTGTCGATCTAGCACGTTACTTACATTTAGTGTGTAGCTGGGATTACATGCTTTATAAAAACGTGACAAGTTTAATGTCGTTCTCATGTATGTTGAGGTGTATGTAAATGTGTGTGTAGATGCAGTTTAGTTCATATTTTTTATACAAATAATCTCTAGCCTACATTTAGGCATACACTTGATTTGCAAGTTGGTAGTGTCTTGCAACAGACAGCACTCGTAGCGATCCTGGAACGAGTAACTGTGAGTATATGGTAGAGATTTAATTGACCCTAATAACGCTAAGCATATCTGTCCTTTTTACACCTGCTATTGAGGTTTTGACAATCTCTGTTTATATAGCTGATGAGGTAGGACTGGTATGAATTATAGCAAGGTATACAGAGATTCAGAAAAACTTATTTATCATTTCACATTCTATTTGTCAATAAAACAAAATTAGAAATATCTAAATTAATATTTTGTAATCATTTAGAGAAAAAACTTCGATGAAAACTTGTCAAAAAGACTACAGTCAGTTAAAAATGGACACCGGAAACTTTAATGACAATAATGACTAGCGCCACGATTTTTGTATAGTTACTGTAAAGTGTTACTAAAAATAAAAAAAGTCTTGAGGAGTGCGGCTAACAGATGCCGACAGTGTTTACTGAAATTAATAATGATACAAACACATCAAGGAATTTGGACTGCAAGGAAAAAGGGGTTTGAATGGCTGGCATAATATCAGTTTCCCGCACGGATCTAGCCCAGCGTCGTAAAAAATTGCGTCGGCAACGGCAGATGAAAATTATTCAGGCTATCTGGCGAACCTTTGCCATTACAGCTTTGGCAAGTGGATTGCTGTGGGTAGCAGTCCAACCAGTGTGGATGCTCAAAGCTTCTAAACAAATAGCGATCAAATCAGGCAATAAATTACTGTCGGATGAGACAACTCGATCGCTGTTGGTGCTATCTTACCCCCAGTCATTGTGGCGAATTGAACCGTCAGCGATTGCCAACTCCTTGAAGAAACAGCCAACTATTGCCAATGCCATCGTTAGACGCCGCCTATTTCCTCCTGGCTTAATCATCGATATCCAAGAACGAGTACCTGTGGCGGTGACTCAAACACCAACAGTGCAAAATCAAGGCACTAGTAACAAAAAAGTAACAATTGGCTTACTAGATGCAAGTGGAGTTTGGATACCCTTAGAAAAATACACATCACTCAATCCCAGCAGAAAATTACCCAATCTCAGAGTTATTGGATTGCCAAAACAATACTGCCTCTATTGGAGTCAACTTCATCAAGCTATCAGCCAAAGTCTGGTAAAAGTGATGGAAATTGATTGTCAAAATCCAACGAATTTAATTTTGAAAACAGAACTAGGAAAGGTGCATCTTGGCACTCCAGGTCCCCAATTATCTGAACAAATCAAAGTACTAGCCCAAATGCGGCATTTAACAGCAAAACTCAATTCTGGTGAAATAGAGTATATTGATTTGAAAAATCCCGAGTTTCCATTAGTACAAATGAACCAAGAAAATCCCAAATTAACTCCCAAAATTCCTCGAAACATTTAGGGTATCTCATGTATTGAGCGCTCTTAGTAAATTAAGAAGCTTTATGCTGATAAATATATTTATTATTTTTAGCTTTCTCGCAAATTGCAGGAAAACCGGCATTAACTTCTAATTAAAATGAGAAGATCAACCATAAAATCTCCATTGCTGAGTAAAAAGCCCCCAATTGCGATCCTAATATCTATCTAATGGGGTGCAAGATGCTGGACAATCTAATAATGGCACATAGCGTGGAAAACGCTTTTTGCCCATACATTCTTCCACTGAACTCAGTGCGGAAAGACAAAAATGTTTGAGTTTTTCATTAAAATCTGACTCACAAGCAGAGGACACTGATGAAAACGGCTGAAGCCACCATTCAAGTGCAGAGCCGAAACTATTCTGGCTTTCGTCTTTTTAAGGCACTTTGGAACTAGCCGAACAGGTCATTGTAAGAGAAATTTTGATCTTTTTTTGTCGGTGCAACTCATGTAGTCTCTTGCAATAGAATGTTGCTACAACAAAGTGTCCAGTAAGACTCCCCAAATAACAAATTAATCAGGTATAGTCTGACAAGCAAATTATTCCTTACTTACATCTCAAAGATAAGTAAGTATCATGTAAATTTTGTGTCTTCAATTGCAATTATCCCCAATGGCGAAATCTATTAACAATATTATTAAGGCAGATGAGGGCGGCTGTAGCATGTGGTTACAAGTTATGCCATCTGCTGAGGAAAATGAAGAGATCGATGTCTGGTTGAAGTTATACAGAAGACTTTTAGATACATGTACGTATTTAAATATATTCAACGTAATTATGCAGAAATTATTGTTGTTCAAACATATCTGTAGTAGTCTGGCTATATTTGACTACGTAAGATGGAATTATACTTCTGTAGAATTCGCTGTGCGATCGCCCGCCTTAAAACCTCACTCTAGAGTAAATTTTCGCACAGCGAATTCTGTTAGGCTTGGCAGTAGTGAAAACAATAAAAAACGCTGCCATAACATTGTGGCAGTGCCAAACTATAGTTGACTCCTAGTTGAATAACACCCCAAAAAGTCGTTTATCTACCTCTCACAAATCCAATGACACTTGATAATAACCAAGGACTTACCTATAAAGATTCCCAATCTACCGGACAGCCCGGTTTCTCTCTGGCAGTTAACTCAACCAACCCCTTTAACTCTGGGCTGAACTTCGGACAAAATCACGATAATAAGAAGATTTCTCCTGAAAATAGCCGCATTGGTGAGATTGTCCCTGGTCGGGTTGCCAACATTAAAGTAATTGGTGTCGGTGGCGGTGGCGGCAATGCTGTTAACCGGATGATAGAGTCTGATGTCTCTGGTGTAGAGTTTTGGTCGATTAACACTGATGCCCAAGCCTTGACCTTAGCTGGTGCTCCCAGTCGATTGCAAATTGGACAGAAGCTAACACGGGGTTTGGGAGCAGGTGGTAATCCTGCCATTGGCCAAAAAGCAGCTGAAGAATCACGAGACGAAATTGCCACGGCTTTAGAGGGTGCAGATCTAGTTTTCATTACCGCTGGTATGGGAGGTGGCACTGGAACAGGTGCAGCCCCGATTGTGGCAGAAGTAGCCAAAGAAATGGGCGCTCTGACTGTTGGTGTGGTTACACGTCCATTTGTTTTTGAGGGACGCCGCCGCACCAGCCAAGCAGAACAAGGTATTGAAGGACTAAAGAGTAGGGTAGATACGCTGATTATTATCCCCAATAACAAACTGCTGGAAGTGATCCCGGAACAAACCCCTGTGCAAGAAGCTTTTCGCTATGCAGATGATGTGTTGCGTCAAGGGGTGCAAGGAATTTCTGATATCATCACGATCCCAGGTTTGGTAAACGTTGACTTTGCCGATGTCCGAGCTGTGATGGCAGATGCAGGATCGGCATTGATGGGAATTGGCGTTAGCTCTGGGAAATCTAGAGCCAGAGAAGCGGCGATCGCAGCTATTTCTTCACCTTTACTAGAATGTTCCATTGAAGGCGCTAGAGGTGTTGTATTTAATATTACTGGTGGTACTGACCTGACTTTGCATGAAGTGAATGCTGCCGCAGAAGCAATCTATGAAGTAGTCGATCCCAACGCTAATATTATTTTTGGAGCTGTAATTGATGACAGGCTTCAAGGTGAGGTAAGAATTACTGTAATTGCTACTGGGTTTACGGGTGAAGTACAAACAGCACCACAACAAAGCGTCGCTAACGTTCGGGTAGCACCCAATACTCCCAAGCGCCCAGCAACACAGCAACCCACAGTTAACCCTCAAACCCCAACTCCAGCTCCAACTCCAATTCCAGAACCAAAAGAAAAATTGGGACTGGATATACCTGATTTTCTGAAAAACCGACGTACACCACGGAATTAAGAAATTTTGGATTTGAGATTAACTTACCAGTCTTAGACTGGGGTGAGTGCTGTATAAAATATGCTAGTTTCAGGGTTTTACCAAGGGTAGGGGTAAGCAATCACATTGCCATCCCTAATATTGCTAATTGGTACAGATACTTTCTCAAGACTACTTACAGAATGAACTTGGGCAGGAATCCGGTGATTCCCGTGTCTAGCTGTGCTTTTGCTAGAAAAAACACGAAGCTTGCTCGACTCAGGATGCGTAGGCCTGACCCGTCATAGACATCGCTACATCTACCCCTGCGATCCATTTAACTAAGTAAATATATTTACTTAAAGTAGGTGGCGTAAAAAAATTGATTAGGCAAGTGTCCTAACTAGGTAGATTTCCTAAGAATAGGACACAAATAAAAAAACGTAGATATAAATTATTTTTTGATTTTTAAAATTTGTTCAATCCATTGAATAACCTGATGAGCTAGACGAGTACCATCTAGGCGGTCAATCTCACGAATTCCGGTGGGACTGGTAACGTTAACTTCAGTTAGGTAACCACCGATAACATCAATACCCACAAAAATTAAGCCATCTTGGCGTAAACGTCCAGCTATTTGGGTGCAAATATCTTGTTCTCTTGGAGTAATTTCGGTTTGAGCGACTGTACCACCAGTTGCCATATTATTGCGAAAATCAGTACCGCTAGAAAGGCGATTGAGAGCACCTATGGGTTCGCCATTGAGTAAAATAATTCGCTTGTCTCCTTCTTTTGCTTGTGGTAGATAAGTCTGTACCATGACTGGTACTTTACCTTGGAGAGTGCTGAGTTCGATAATGGAGTTGAAATTGCGATCGCCTGATTGCAAAATCAAAATTCCTTCTCCAGCTTTGTTACCCAATGGTTTGAGAACCGCAGTGCCCTTTGTTTCCACAAATTGCCGGATAAACTGCTTATCAGCACTAACAATTGTTTCTGGAATTGCCTTGGTAAATTGGAGGGCGTACATTTTTTCATTAGCCCCTCGGATACCGTTGGGACTGTTAATCACTAAAGTTTTATTTTGGTCAATGTAATCGAGAATATAAGTAGCATAGAGGTAGGCATCATTGACTGGTGGATCTGTCCGCATGAATACGGCGTCCATTGTTTCTAATGAAGTCAAGGAGCTATCGCTCAACTTATACCAAGGATTCGCCGCTAGCCACCGTCCCTCTACCAACTGCACTGGTACAAGTTCTACTCGCTGTAGGACAGCCCAAGCTTTGCCCTCCACCACACTCAGCAGATTTGTCTGAGTCACCCAAACTTCGTGTCCCAGGATTTGCGCTGCTTCCATCAGGGCAACACTGGTATCATGACACGGGTCAAGCTGATGGATGGGATCAATGATAAAAGCCAGTTTCACGCTGTCTGCCTCAATCACCAGAAAATTAAATGGTTATTCAATCATTATCTCCTGATGTTCTCACCAATTGACGTATAGGCATAACTTGGAAGCTAATATCTTGATAGACAGCGCTTTTTGTGGGTAAAAAGTCTGTAAATCAGGCAGCGCGTTGCTTTTGAGAGTTGTAGCAACTGCCGTGTGTGCCCAACGGCTTGTCGCTAGGGATGACAATACTAAATGTCGCCAAGATGACAATACTAAACGCTATTGCTAGAAGCTAGTAGCTCATCCAGCTTGCCTTGATTGTCTAAAGCGTGGATATCATCACAACCACCAACATGCTCATCATTGATGAAAATTTGCGGTAAAGAACGACGCCCATTGGCTCTTTGAGCCATTTTATCTCTCGCTGCTTCATCTCCATCAATACTATATTCAATAAATTCAACTCCCTTATTCTTCAGCAAACTTTTCGCACGGATGCAAAATGGGCAAGTTCTCCAAGTGTAAATTTCTACTTTTGTAGCCATAAAGTCCTCAAAATGATTTCATACTTCTTAATTTTAGACTTTGCCGCTGGCTATAGCCGCCCTATAGAGTTTTAACTTGATTCTCTGAGATGTCTAACTGGGTTTGCAAAAATAAAAGTTAGTCAACAGAATATTAAATCTAGACTTTTGGCTAAGATAATGTTTATACCAGACTTATCAATATGGCAGTTCCCAATTACATGAGGTACATAAATTTGTAGGGTAGCACAGCTGTGCTACCCTACCTTGTACTTCGCAAAAACGAGGAATCCTATGAATAAGTAAAAATGTGTTTGAATATTTGGTCACTAAAAAAATTTTATTGGGTTAAGAAAGACACACCTGATTTCAACAGAGAATATATGGACTAGCAGTCTATTCTCTTAGGGGATGCATCAGGTGTATCAAAATACAGCTTCTAAGAAACTGTTATTGAAGCTGGGGCTTGAGTCTTTTTCTTTGCTACTTTCAGCCCACCCAGAGCAAATAGACCAAGGGCAACTGTTGTAGTAGGTTCCGGCACTTTTGCAGGTGGAGGTGGGGAGGGAACGTAGTAAGGAGCTGTTCCTTTGAGTTTGCTACTGTCTTCGCGACTAGTTGCAGAACCTACGCTCATTAACCGTACTCCAAAGCTTTGCTGAGAAAACTGAGCCAAAGTTAAAGCTTTAGAAGTATGGGATAGGGTAAAGATGGTAGATTGAATATCGCCTTTTCCATCAGCGATACCTTCTTGACCAATTTCTACCCCAGCATCAAACAAGTTCTGTCCATTCTTCCCGTTGCCGTTGAGATTGTTGTTACTACTGCCCACAGTCTCAACTTCTCCGGCAGGGCCAAATTTGCTGGCTGTTATATCTTTGCCTGATACTTGGAGACCACTAAGAAGTGTGTTGTCCAAAATGTTGAAGAAAACACCGCGGATGTCAGCAAGTGTGTTTTTGCCAGTGGATAAATAATCTACTTTAAACTGAACTTTGCCAGCCCCTGCTATTGCGTCATCTAAGGTAAACTTCACCTGAGTGTCGGCACCGGTGAAGTCATTGATAGTAAAACTCATCGAAGCCGCATTAGCCGGGGAAAAAACAGAAGACGATATCACTACGGCACTAGCAGCTACAAAGGAAGATATTGCTGCACTGGAAAATAGAGGTTTCATGTTAATCAATGTTTACAAAACAAAGTGGTGGGACGAAGTTGCTAATGATGGGAATTTGCTGGTTGGTATGTAAAATTAGATGCACTCAGTTGACAAGCCTTTTACCACTCTAAAGATTCAAATAAAAGTTGTCTACAATACAAGCGTTAGTTCAAAAAGACTTTATTTTTGGCTTTAAATAATAAAAAACCCAGTATTAATACTGGGTTGACTTAAAATTAAAAATCTATGATTTTTCAGTATTTACCCACAGTCAACGGCATATTCAATCAACTGGGCAAGACGCTGGCGTAGAGTTTCTAATCCCAACCGCTGACTCGCAGAAATAAACACCGCTAAGGGAAATTCTTCTCTAGCTAGAGCTAGTGTTTCACTGTTAGCTTGATCGATTTTGTTAAAAACAACTAGCGCCGGGCCAGGAGTGATTGGCATTTGTGCCAGGATTTCTCTGACTGAACGAATATGACGCAACCAAGCTGGGTGAGACAAATCTACCAAATGCAGCAGGGCATCGGCTTCTGTGACTTCCTCCAAAGTGGCGCGGAAGGCATCCATTAAGGATGTAGGCAGTTCGTGTATGAACCCTACTGTATCTGTAATCAGAATTTCCTGAGGTTCGTCAGCTTCGCCATGAGGAATTACTAAGCGGCGAGTAGTAGGATCAAGGGTGGCAAATAGCTGGTCGGCTGTATAAACTTCTGCGTTAGTCAGAGCATTTAATAGAGTAGATTTACCAGCGTTAGTGTATCCTACCAAAGCTACTGAGGGAACTTCCTGATGCTGTCGTCGTTGCCGTAAGCGTGAACGATGCGCTTGCAACTGGTTGACTTCTTTTTGCAGTCGAGAAATCCGCTGCCCAATGGCACGGCGTTCTGTTTCCAGTTTAGTTTCACCAGGCCCACGAGTTCCAATACCACCACCCAATCGGGACATGGTGCGACCTCTACCAGCCAGTCGCGGCTGCATGTATTCTAACTGTGCTAGTTCTACTTGCAGTTTCCCAGCACGGGATTGAGCGCGTTGGGCGAAGATATCCAAAATTACTTCGGTGCGGTCAACTACGCGGACACCAATTTGCGCTTCTAGGTTGCGGACTTGGGAGGGTGAAAGATCCCGGTCAAAAACGACGAGATTAACTCCTAGTGTTTGGGCTGTGAGGGCGATTTCTTGGACCTTACCTTCGCCGACTACTGTTTGGGGATGAATGCGCGATCGCTTTTGTTGTATCGTCTGCAATACATCTCCCCCAGCAGTATCAACTAAACGTGCTAATTCTGCTATGGTGTCTTGGAATTGTTGGGGGGTCGTTTCATCAGTCATTAACCCCACAATTAACACGCGATCGTGGTCAGCATCTACTTCCTGGGCGACAAATTCTCGCTGGAATTCGGCTTCCAGATTTTCCACCAAGTCGATAAAATCCTGTTGTGCCAGATCGTCCAAGCTTAGAGGTGGCGATAGATTCCAACTCGGAGATTGGACTTGCTTTTCATCTAGCTTGAAGGCAGCAGGAGTTGTCATCAAGGTGCGAGAGTCTTGGGGCGTCAGATGAGCCAAATAAGCTTCTTTGACGTACCCAGTCGCACCGCCTCCCCGACGTGTAAATCCTGTTCCAGTAATATTTAGCACAACCAAGGCATCTAAACGTTGTAGTGCCATAGCCGTGAGCGCCGCTTCATTGGGCGGTTCTGGCTTCAAATGGGTGGCGAGACAACGAATACCACTGAGTCGTTCTGCACCGTAACGCGGCAATTCCAATGGTGGGATTTGCGTTTGACGCGGTGTGCCTACCCCCACGCGAATTACTTGTCCGCGACGGTTGAGGTAGGCACAGACAGGCTGATTGAGTTCTGTGCTAATTGCTGCCAGACGCTGGGAAAATTCAGGCGTGGTGATGCGATCGCCTGGTATGCGCTGGTGATAAAGCCGCTGTAGTTGCTTCAGCTGGCTGCTCTTTAGACCTTGGAGATTTCCAAAGATAGTCTCTATAGGCGTTTATGACCAGTTAAATGGCCCCCCGAATCCTTCTTATGTCTATTTTACAACAGGCTTGAGGCTACAAACTCTCTCCTCTGAGGGATGCGAGCTGAATTAGTGTCTGTAGAGTCTTGATTTGAAACTATTTTGATGTTACAAGCTGACACTTGCAATTTTAGCTTTACCTATTTGACGTAATCAAAAAGCCCTGCTCTTGAGAGCAGTCTTTGAACTCAGCACTCTTGACTAGCGATCGCGTCTTCTAATCTACCCGTATTTCCACAACCAGCTTAGGATAGACTAAAAGAATTTTTTGAGGAAAATGGTAGAAAAAATTACAGCCGTGTTTAATGGCAAAGTGTTCTATCCGTCTGAACCGATCGCACTGCCAATTAATACCCGTGTGCGAATCAGTATTGAAATTTTACCGCCTGGTGAACATCAAACAATATCATTTTTGCAAACCGCGCGATCGCTTAGCCTCGAAGGTCCACCTGATTGGTCTGCCAATATAGATAAATATTTGTACGCTAAATAAACTTTTCATGCATCCTGAAGTCTTTCTTGATACATCATTTGCTATTGCCTTATCTGCACCAAGCGATCGCCTGCATCACCGAGCTTTACATCTGGCTAAAATGTTACAAGCGGCAGAAACTCGCTTAGTCACAACACAGGCCGTTATGTTGGAAATTGGCAATGCCTTATCCCAACTGCCTTATCGTCAGGCAGCAATTATATTATTGAATTCTTTGGTAGCAGACTCCAAAGTAGAAATTGTTCCCCTTTCCCAGGAACTCTACGAACGTGCTTTTCAGCTTTATTGCGATCGAACTGAGAAAGAATGGGGGTTTGTCGATTGCGTGTCTTTTATTGTGATGCAATATAGTGGGATTACTGAAGCTTTAACTGCTGATGAGCATTTTCAACAAGCAGGCTTTCGAGCATTATTGCGAGAAAATTTGCCGTGACTGGGGACTGGTGAATGGGGACTGGGTATTAGGGATTGAAAGTTTACCCATTCCCTATTCCCCACTCCCTCATTTCCGTTATCTTCTTCATCTTCCTGATCTTCCCCAGTCCCCAGCGATGCACTGAGCTTGTCGTACCCCTACGGGGAAGCAAGCTACGCGGAGCGTCTCGTTCGCTCTTAGCGTCTCGTAGAGAAGAGAAGTGTCCCCAGCCCTTATTATTTCGTTACAATCAGCTTGTGCATTAGGCATTCACGAGTTATCAGCCATGAATTTGATTTTCGACCCACCGATTCCTGTGAAAATTCAAAAGATGAAGGAACGGGTGCGGTGGATGCATCCAAGTTTTGTGCAACGGGGAATTGACCAAACCAGCTTAGTTATTGACGATCGCAAAAATAATAGTCCAGAATTTTCCTTTATGGTTATCGGTGATTCTGGTACTAAATCCCATTCTCCACAACACCCACAACGAAAAGTTGCTGAACTAATGCTTGCTCACCGCGAGGATTGCAGCTTTGTGTTGCACACAGGAGATGTAATTTATGTGGTGGGTTCTCAAGAGTATTACTCAACAAATTTTATTGAGCCTTATCGGGAATTTCTTGTCGGCGGCGACAATCCAAAAGGCATTTCCTATAACGGCATGGTGTTTAATCTACCCTTCTTGCCAGTACTTGGCAATCATGATTACTACGATGTGCCGTTGTTGTACCGTTTATTTACTGGAACAACATCCTCACTACGTCGGTTGTTAAAGTACAAAGATATCGAGATTGGCTGGCATGGTTCGTATCAAGGTAATGCCTATGCACGGGCGTTTATGGATTATACGGCGGGGATGTCTTCCCAAAAGTTAGAACGTCATTTAGATCGGCACTATACTGCTAAAACCGACACAGGACGCTGTTTGCGTTACAAACCGGGACAATTCACCCGCTTACCCAATCGCTATTATACGTTTCGTTACGGTGGGATTGACTTTTTCGCACTGGATTCTAATACCTTTAATACACCATCACCTTTACCTGCAACTCAAGAGGGGGAAATTTACCGGCGGGAGTTGCAAAAGCGTCGCCATGAGATTGATAGAGAAGAATTGCAGATTTTGAAAATATGTGATGGACTCAATCCAGATAAACCAACTGAAGCGGAAAAACTTGATGAACTGAGTGCCAAATTAGACCAAATTAATGAAATCAAAATCGATATTGAAAAACAGCTAGCATCTGAGAAAATGCCTGCGATCGATTTTGAACAACTTGAATGGTTACGCAGCAGACTTATCGAATCTTGGAATACTTCCGAGGTGCGTGGACGTGTCATCTTTTTTCACCATCCACCGTATGTTACTGAGGCTACTAAATGGCATCAGGCACAAACCTTGGCGGTTCGCCACCACTTGCGCTGGGTCTTTGAACAAGTGGCACAAACTCTTGGTTCTTTAATTAAACAGCGTCCGATAGTGGATTTGATTTTAAACGGCCACGCTCACTGTTTGGAATACCTCCGCACAACTGATACCGGATTTGCTGATTCTCACATTAACTGTATTATCTCTGGTGGTAGCGGTCATCGTCCCAGGTATCAACGGCGAGAAGGGACTGAATTGATGGAGACTTTTGCTGAAATTCCAGGTAATCCCAGTCGTAAAATTGCTGATTCAATGCTTTTTGTGGGTCGTAATGACTACAACTTTTATAACCGACTGCCTTATTCATGTGTGCGGATTGATGTCTTGGATGGTTCTCCACCCAAGTTTGTTGTTAGACCGCTGGTTACTGAGCGCGTTGGTGAAGAGTGGTATAACAGTGAACTTGAACCTTTTGTGATTTAGACACCTCAAAAGACTATGGCACAGTAATCACAGCTACTGGGCAATGTGCTTTATTCAGAATTGCATCTACTCTGTGACCGAAGAAAACCCGACCCGTAACCATGCGGATATTGCTGCCTAAAATTATTAAGTCAGCTTGATTGGTTTGGGCAAACTTGAGGATTTCCCTTTCTGGGCTGCTTCCTTGAAGAATATAGGTTTTGACATCAGCACCTAAATTCCGGCCAATTGCTGCTTGCCTTTCTAGCAGATCTTCAGCAATTTCCTTTACTGGAGCTAGCGATCGCTGCTCGTAAAGAATATACTCAACCTGTGGTAAATTAATCACGTTCACGATCGTTACTAGTGCGCCAGTCTGAGCTGCGATCGTACTTGCTACTTCTACGGCATTTTTGCTGTATTCTGTGCCCACTGTTGGCACAATAATGTTTTTCATCTGTTGTTGGGCGATTTTGCATGTCTCGCCTTTGGGTTGGGGTAGGTGCGACTTCACCACCATCGTTGCACAAGGGGCTTCTTGTACTACTCGGTCTACAAGCAAATTGAACAATGCTTTTTGAGGGCGTATCTGTTCAGAGGCTCCCAGTACAATTAAGTCATAGTTTTTGTTCGCTTCATTCAAAATTACCTCTGCTTTACTGGGCCCAGATTCCGTTTTTGTTTGCAGAGTGGTATTAGCAGGTAGCTGCATTTCCTCAGTCACAGAAGCAAGAGCTTGTTCAGCAGCAGTATCTTTAACTTGGGTCGCCGTTCGACGTGCTTTTTTTTGGGGCTGCTTGTCGCTAAGAGCATATAAAGCTGTGACTTCTACTTGGTTTTGATGAGCCATGTAACCAACTAGTTGCGCCGCAAGTTGGATGTTAGGCCCACCGCTAGTGGGTACTACAATACGGTGTATTCGCTTGATAAAGCTACGGCTATCTTGTTCCTCTTGTTCCAAACGTCTAGCTTCTTCTTCACCCATAACGACTTTCGACAAACACCAACGCAAAAGAGGTGGAGCCATCAAAGAGGTAACGATCGCCACCATAACTATAATTGAGTACATCTGGGGATTGAGAACTCCCAAAGATAAACCAATTGTGGCAACAACAATTTCCATTGCCCCACGGGCATTCATCCCCGAACCCATGGCCAAAGCTTCCCAATGGCTCAAGCCGCCTACACGAGAACCAAGGTAAGCGCCTGTAAATTTACCAATACAGGCGACAGCAAGCACAATCAAACCAAATAACAAGGTCTGGGGAACTAATAGGGCTAGCAAGTTAACTTTCAAGCCGGCAGCTGCAAAGAAAATTGGTGCTAAAAAGCTTGCTGTGAATACTTCTAGCATGTGTCCGGCTTCATTACTAAAGCGACGGGATTGACCTGCTAGAATCCCTAGCACGAAAGCACCTAAGGCTGCTTCTAGACCTAATGCGTGAGTAAATGCTGCTGCCGAGAGTGAAAGAATCAGCACAACCGACATACTAGCGGCGATGCCACCAACGTAGTCATCAACCCAGCGCAAAATCTGGTCTACGATGGTACGCCCAATTGTAAAGGCAATGGCTAGAAACAATATCGCTGCACTCACCGAGTGAAAAATTGTCCCAAAGTCAAATTTGCCACTGCTAGCCAAACCTGACACCACAGAAAGTAAAATCCAGCCAATGGTGTCGTCGGTCATGCCGGCTGCTAAGGTAACTTGACCAATGTCACGGCGAATCAGGTTCAAGTCCATCAACACCTTAGCAATCACTGGTACTGCTGAAATACTCATCGCTGTGGCGATAAACAGACTGAATACCAGTCGCTTTTCTGGGTCGGCTAAAAAACTATCTGGCAATAGCCAGCCTAGTCCAAATCCAGTGATAAACGGGACAAGAATTCCACCGAGTGAAATCAGCAGGGCCGTTTTACCTTTACGCAGAATTAGTTTGAGATCCGTCTCCAACCCAGTCACAATCAGCAAAAATAACACCCCTAACCAAGAAATTACTGAAAGTAGATCGGACTGTTCTTGGTTTTTGGGAAAAATATGCGCCTGTAAGTCTGGAAGAAGCAAACCAAATAAAGAAGGGCCAAGCAGCACACCTGCTAGTAATTCTCCAACAACAGGGGGTTGGTTAATTCGGCGCATCAACTCACCTAATCCCCGCGCTACTAAAAGCAACAGCGACAGTTGTACCAGCACCAACAGCAGTTCGTGATGACCAAGAGGTTTAATCAGACTCGCACCTGCTCCTTTCTGTGCAGCTAGTACAGGCAGTAACATTAGGGATAGGTTTTGCATATAAGCATCCAAAAATGAGATCACGAATTTTTAAAGACCTGTTTTCAGTAAATAGTGTCAGTGTTTACCTCCACATCGCTCTAGAAGATTAAACTGTGATTCTTAAATGCATGATTATGATAAGCGATCGCTAGATGCATAGTTAAAGTTCAAACAAACAAGTTTTGATTTTAATACATAAATTTAGCGATTAATAATTGACACAATTTATTTCAACAAGTGGCAACCTATCAATGAAGTAATTAACTACACTTAATATGACTAATAGTTCCAAATTGAATTTTTTACCTTTTATACTCATTTTTTTAGTGATGTTGGGGTACTTACTGTTTTATCCGATTGCGATCGCAAAAGCAGATTCCCCTTCTACCACAGTTTATGAACAACGAGTAATTCATAGCCCAGATGGGATTGGCAAATATTACATGGGGCGAGAAATTGCTAAAGTTATGGGATACACTGGCGCTGGTTGGCTAGAACGAGCGAGCCGAGAAGAACAGGAACAACCAAGTAAAATAGTCAGTGTTATTAACCTGAAGCCTAACGATGTGGTAGCAGATATTGGTGCTGGTACTGGTTATTTAAGCTTTCGCATTGCGCCACTATTAACAACAGGTAAAGTGTTGGCTGTAGATGTTCAGCCAGAAATGTTGGAGATTATCGAATTGTTCAAACAGGAGAAAAATATTACCAATGTTGAACCTGTTTTAGCAACTATTACTGACCCAAATTTACCATCCGAGAGTATTGATTTAGCGTTGATGGTAGATGCTTATCATGAATTGGAATATCCCCAAGAAGTGATGCAAAAAATTGTGAAGGCACTGAAACCTGGTGGTAGGGTGGTGCTAGTTGAGTATCGGGGTGAAAATCCTTTTATTATGATCAAGCGTCTGCACAAAATGACTCAAAAACAAGTCCGCAAAGAAATGCAAGCTGTTGGTTTAGTTTGGCGTGAAACTAAAAATTTGTTACCTCAACAGCATTTAATGATATTTGAGAAACCTGATTCTAGTAATTCGTAATTCGTAATTCGTAATTCGTAATTAAGGTGTCATGCAATAATAAAGTAAAACTCATTACAGAGTAAGAAATTATGGTAAAGTTAGGACTTAAGCAGAGAATTCCTTTTTTAGAAAATGGCGATCGCCTCACTCGCTACGAATTTGAGCGGCGCTATCAAGCAATGTCCCGTCATCAAAAGGCAGAATTAATTGAAGGAGTTGTATACTTGGCATCCCCATTACGTTTTGAAAGTCATGCTGAACCACATGGTCATACAATCACTTGGTTAGGAGTTTATCAAGCATCAACTCCTGGTGTGAGATTGGGAATTGAGCCAACAGTCCGCTTAGATTCAGATAATGAACCGCAACCAGATGGGGTGCTATTAATCACACCAACAGCTAAAAGACAATCTCGTTTCAGCGATGATGATTATATAGAAGGTGCGCCAGAACTTGTTGTAGAAATAGCAGCTAGCAGTGCTGCTATTGATTTATATGACAAGAAAAAAGTCTATTGTCGCAATGGGGTCAAAGAATATATTATTTGGCAAATATTTGAAAATAAATTAGATTGGTTTCGGCTACAACAAGGAGAATATGTATCCTTAAAAGTGGATGCAGATGGAATTATCAAAAGTCAAGTCTTTCCTGGTTTGTGGTTGTCGATGCCAGATTTGCTTGCTGGCAATATGCAGCAAGTTTTGGCTGTGTTGCAGTTGGGGTTAAATTCGCCAGAACATCAACTATTCGTACAACAGTTGTCTAGTTAGAATACATCCATCTGAAATAGTTAAAGAACCACGAAATCTGCTCAGTCCTTATTTTGGGGAATGAGACTAGCGGTTTTGGTTGTACTATCCCAAACTATCCAGCTAGCAGAATTATCTAAATCATCGGCACTATTTGAAACTTTAAAATACAGCTTTTCTTGACCTTTAGTTTCAATAGCAAAGTCGGCATTTTGGGCGTAAACAACTTTAAAGCCTTTATCTCGCAAACAATACATCGCCCAGGCTTTTAATGATTGCTTGTATGGTTCGTGGGGAATTGGTGGTTTGGTAATTGTGTCTTCAATTACTTTAAAGATTTGCGTGAGTTTGACGCTCATAAGGAATACTTTTGCTATGACTCCTAAGTTAACTAGCTTCTGGATCGCAACGAATTTCAATCATAAAGCCATCTGGATCGTAGAAGTACACACCTCTACCAGTAGGGCGAGTGACTGGGCCATGAGCGATCGCTATTTTATTTTCTCTGATTACTGCCACGGCGCGATCGAATAACTGGGGATCGATATCAAAAGCCAGATGGTAGGCTCTAGTAAAAGTCTTTTCTGGATTGGGATCTGGTGGTGATAATTCTGGTTCGCCAAATAAGTCCAATATTATACCATCTGGGGTGACAAAATTGGCTACTTTTCCAGATGCAACGAGTTCCACCAGGGTTGCCGGTACTTCGTCGCCTGTTAGTTCATGCAAACCCAGGATAGTCCCATAAAAATGTCGGGAAGCTTGCATATCCTTGACGTTGAGCGCAATATGATGCACTTTACGCAAATTCCCTGGAGCAAGGACGCTGTTCACAGATTCGGTGCTAGATAGCATAGTAAACAAAATTTCCCTACAGAGATAGAAGTTAAACTTTTTTATTAAAGTTTACTATTGCTAATGAAAATCTATCAACAAAAGAGTCAGAATTCACAAAGAATTTTGTACGACTGGTGGATAAATACAAGGGTTTAATATACCCCTGATTTATTCTGACTCCTGAATTCTCTTTTACTATGCCTTTTGATTACTCTTTAGACTTTGAAAATATCGATTTTCGGCAGCATCCTGAACTCTATCGCGTTGGCAAGGGTGAGCAAGGTGTACTTTTGGTGGAACCATACAAATCAGAAATTCTTCCTTACTGGCGGTTCAAAACTCCTGAAATTGCTAGAGAGTCTAGCGAAAAAATCTACGGAATGTTTCTTTCTTATTTAGAACAAGATGATTTTGTTGGCGCAGATATGGCGCGAAAGTTTATCCAAATGGGTTATACTCGCTCCCGTCGTTATGCGAATCATAAAAGCGGCAGAAAATATAAAAAAGATTCGCCAAAAGAGATTTTACCTTATGAAGTAGACCCGATTAAAGCTGAATCAGCAGCTATATTTAAAATTAAATGGATGGAAGCAAAAACAAATGAGAAATACCTCCAGCTTATGGCTAAACATAAACAGAGGTATGAAGTAGATTAGCTTCTCTGTTGCTGTGGAATTTCGATTTTTGAGAATTCCTTAAGCTACTAACTGAACAACACCCCATTGTCCATTTGTCAACCAAGAAGAGTCAGATTTTGCTACTTCCTCAATAACTTCTGGTTTTAAACCTACTATTACTTCTGATTTCAGGGTGCGTAGAGCTACCATTGGTACAGGTAAGTAATTGACTATATCTGCAATGTTAGTAGTGAAATCCCAATGGCGATCGCCTAATAAACGGCGATAATTTGCATCTCCTTTGATTATAATCAAATTGGCTTTGGCTAACTCATTTTTGAGTGGGTTGGGTATTTCCCAAAATGCTAAAGGTGATGTCCAAAAATAATCTTCAGCTAGAACTAAACGCCCTAATGCTATATTTTTTTGCAATCTTTGAGCAAAGGATATCACTTTTTGATGGCTAGTAGCAGCTAAAAAATTTATTGTGGAATGTACATCCTTCATCATGGCATCAGAGACAAAAGTCGGATGTGGTTTTAAGTGGAGATAAATCTGATTAACCAGTCCGCTATTTAATAGAAAATCTACCAAACATAAATCACAAACTAGTTCAAAACCAGCATTATCGACAACAAAATCAATCCGTCCTCCCTGAGAATTGCTTAACAACTCTTTGACTTGGGAAGTATCATCTACCAAGATGTGAGCGAGTTGGCTTTGAATATCAAAACGACTGCGGTCATCCTCGAATGCTGACCATAAACTCAAATCAACTCGATTTCCCCACAAAGCAAAATATAAAAGTGCAATGAAAGCTGTTTGGTTTGATTCTTCATCTACTTGGGAATTCTCCAACCAATTATTTACTCGATCGCACAACAGAATAATTGAGTCAATAGATGCTTCCAAACCTTGAGATTTTTGCAATTCAAAGGGATCGATACCTTGCCATTCACCAGGGCTAAAATAATTGGTAACATCCAGAATTAAGCGATAAAAATAAGTTTCGGCAAAAAACCAGGGAACATCCACCCAACGCTGATTTTTGTAGAATTCTAAATATCTATTCCAGGCAGAAAAATCTATAGTAGTATCATTTAAAAGGTGTCGTAAATATCCGGTTGGCAACTCTGTAGCGAGATTTTCCAAACTGGTATTAATCTCAGATGGAAAATTATTTTCTGCGATAACTCGGCGGGCGATCGCAGGCATTCGCACAGTAACTGTAAACTCAGTAAAAGAACCAATTTCTGACCCCACAAGCGGTGGTGGTAGGGGTAATTTTGGCATGTGGGATATGTTCACCACAAACTTTTCTTGTCCTCATATTTTTAGTTATTCTAACTTGAGTAGGAAATTGCAAATAAAAATTTGTCAAATCAACTCAAAAACACGATAATTTCACCAAGTCCCCGCGTCTTCTTCAAAAATGGCAGCAAATAAAACGTTTAAAAAAGTCAAAAAATCTCTTCAAGAAGCCGGAATCAAGTTTGTTCGCATCCTTTGGTGTGATAACGCCAACATCATTCGTGCCAAAGCTGTTCATGTGGAAATGTTATCTCACTACTTTGACTATGGTGTCGGGATTTCTGCGGGACAACAGGGAGTACCAGTAATGTATGATGCTGTTATTCCCGAAACTGGTCTCAGCCCAGTAGGCGAAATCCGCTTAGTACCAGATTGGTTTAGCTTCACTCCTTTACCCTATGCTCTTGGCCATGCTCGTGTCATAGGAAACATGGTACTTAATGGGACTCCTTGGGCGTTGTGTCCGCGTAATTTTTTGATACGGATGATTGAAGCCGCCAGACGCGAGGGTTTAGAAATTCGCGCTGCATTTGAAAATGAATTTTATCTGTTACGGCAAACATCAGAGGGAATTGTAGCCGCAGATTCTACAGTTTTTGCTTCTACCCAAGCAATGGATAGAAATCGAGCAGTAATTGATGAGATTGCTGAAGCACTCATTAGCCAAGGAATTCCTGTAGAGCAGTATTATCCAGAATCTGGCCCTGGTCAACAGGAAATCTCCATACGATATACTGATGCTTTACGGGCAGCAGACTGGCAGATTACTTTTAGAGAAACCGTCAGAGCGATCGCTCATCAACACAACCTCACAGCCTCTTTCTTACCGAAAATTTTTGCCGATGCCGCTGGTAGCGGTTGTCACATCCATCTTAGCCTTTGGCGTAACGGTCAAAATCTCTTACCAGACCCCCAAGGTATCTGCGGCGTTTCCCAGATCGGTGAAGCATTTATCGCTGGCATACTAGACCATCTGCCCGCACTGATGGCTTTGACTACCCCTAGCACTAATTCTTACCGTCGCATCCGTCCCCACTGTTGGAGTGGTGCTTTTCGTTGTTGGGGACTAGACAACCGTGAAGCTGCCGTGAGAGTACCAAGCAATCCTGCATTTAATGGTTCCACCCATTTCGAGTTAAAAACCGTTGATGCATCAGCCAATCCTTACCTCGCTTTAGGTGCTGCGATCGCCGCCGGACTTGACGGTGTGCAACGAACTCTCAAACCAGGGAACCCCGTTACACAAGACCCCGGACATTTACCAATTGAAGAACGTCAGGCCAATGGTATTGACCTTTTACCACAAAACTTGGGGGAAGCTTTACAATATTTCAAACAGGATAGTATGCTTTTAAACGCTTTAAACCCAGAGTTGTCACCAGCCTTTTTAGCAGTGCGTCAAGCTGAGTGGGAAGCTATGAAAGATTGGGAATTGCAAGCAGAAGTCAAACTTTTATTAGAGAAATACTAACCTTATAGTGGTTTTCACTGTAATTTTTAGGTAATTATAAGTAAGAGGTTATTTAATTGATCTTCTAAATTGCAACGCATCCAGGTTTCATTTATGAATCAGTCTTTTTCTGAAAACCAAGCAAGACGAAATCGTCAAAAAAACCTGTGGCAACAAAAATGGAGTTTAAAGACTAAAGCTATAATTTGGGCACTCGGTATCAGTGTCCTACCTGTGGTTGCAATTGGAACAGCTACTTACTACTATGGAACTGATTTAATTACCAAAAAAATCCCACAAGTCAGACAAGAGAGTGGGAAAAGTTCAACAGAAACTGAACTAGCTCTACAAAGACAACTATCACTCTTGTTAACTGGTATGGGAGTAACAGCAGTTTTGGCAGGTGCGATCGCAACTTTTGTAGTTAATAGAACTATTACTCGAATCAAAAACGCTGCTGAAACTACTAACACTATTAAAAATAGGCTACGTCCAGACAGCGATTTTACTCAAGTTTACATCGCCAGCAAAGATGAATTAGTGATGTTAGAGAGAAACATCAGCTTATTCACAGAATTACTTTCAGTTTTGCAACAGGATAAAGAAGGCGAAACTGATTACTCGCAACTATCGAACAAAATTACCCGTTGGGTTCGAGAATCATTCAATGAAGAAGATGTTCTCAAAACTACCTCAGAAGAAATTCGCAGAGCTTTAAGTCTCGATCGCGTAACTATTTTTTCCTTCGATTCCAACTCTAATGGAACCTTTATCGCAGAATCAGTAGCACCAGGTTTACCGAAAATATTAGGGCTTACAGTTTCTGATCCTGGGTTCGAGGCAGGGTACATAGAAAAATACCAGAATGGTTGTAACCGTGCCATTGATAATATCCATCAATCCAATCTCACTGATGGTGATATTGAGTTGCTGGAGCAATTTGCTGTCAAATCTAGTTTAATAACACCTATTCTTAAAGACAAACAGCTATTCGGTTTATTAATTGCACATCAGTGTTCTAGACTTCGCTTTTGGCAACAATCTGAGATTGATTTATTCGCTCAAATAGCTATGCAAATGGGATTTGCTCTTGACTACGCCACGGTTTTAGAACAGGTAGATACTAAAGCAAATAAAGCCCAGCTATTTATAGAAATTACCCGCAGCATTCGCCAATCGCTCAACGAAGAAGATGTCCTGAAAACCACTGTGGAAGAGGTTCGCAAAGTACTTGGCACTGATCGAGTCCTCGTTTATACCTTTAATGCTAATTGGTCTGGAATTATAATTGCCGAATCAGTGGTTCCAGGTTATCCAAAAGTTTTACGGTCTGAAATTGAAGACCCATGTTTTACTAAAGGTTATGTAGAAAAGTATCAGTCTGGTCGCGTTCAAGCCACAAACAACATTTACCAAGCTGGTCTAACTGATTGTCACATCAACCTGCTGGAATCCTTTGCTGTCAAAGCAAATTTAGTCGCCCCTATTATTAAAGATCAACAGTTATTTGGCTTATTAATTGCACATCAATGCTCCAGACCCCGTGATTGGCAACAGCCTGAGATTGATTTATTTGTCCAGATAGCGATGCAAGTGGGATTTGCTCTCGACCATGCCAGACTGCTGCAACGAATTGAGGCTGAAGGTGTGCAAAGTCAGTTGCTGGCGGATATTATCCGCAGCATTCGCCAATCACTCAACGAAGAGGATGTCCTCAAAACCACCGTAGAAGAAGTTCGTAAATTACTTAGCGCTGATAGAGTACTAGTTTATACCTTTAATGCTAATTGGTCTGGAACTGTAATTGCCGAATCAGTTGTTCTCACCTACCCAAAAATTTTACGAGCTGAAATCCAAGACCCATGTTTGGGTCAAGGCTATTTACAAGACTATCAATCCGGTCGCGTTCTAGCGATAAACAACATTTATGAAATCGGTTTGGATAATTCTGAGATTAGCCTGCTGGAATCCTTTGCTGTGAAAGCAAATTTGGTCGCACCCATTATTAAAGACCAACAGCTATTTGGCTTGTTAATTGCACATCAGTGTTCCAGACCTCGTGATTGGCAACAGTCTGAGATTGATTTATTTGCCCAAATAGCCATCCAAGTGGGATTTGCTCTTGACCATGCTAGGCTGCTGCAACGAATCAATGCTGAAAGTATGCGAAGTCAGCTATTTATAGAAATTACCCGGAGTATTCGCCAATCGCTCAAAGAAGAGGATATCCTCAAAACCACCGTGGAAGAAGTTCGCAAAGCACTTAGTATTGACCGAGTGCTGATTTATAGCTTTTACGCAAATTGGTTCGGAATTATAATTGCCGAATCAGTGGTTCCGGGTTATCCCAAAGTTTTGCGGTCTAAAATCCATGACCCCTGTTTCACTCAAAGCTATGTAGAAAAGTACCAATCTGGTCAGGTTGTAGCAATCAAGAACATTTATCAGGCAGGTTTGGCTGATTGTCATATTAGCCTGCTGGAATCTTTTGCCGTGAAAGCAAATTTAGTAGCACCCATTATCAAAGATGAGCAGCTATTTGGCTTGTTGATTGGACATCAGTGTTCTGCCCCCCGTGACTGGCAACAACCTGAGATTGATTTATTTGCCCAGATAGCTATGCAAGTAGGATTTACTCTCGATCATGCTAGGCTCCTACAAGCATATCAAACTGCTGAAACTAACTAACTGACCAAAAAAGTGCTGAGTTGCCTATTGTCTGTTCCCTGCTATAACTATGAGCTAATACTCAACACTACTAAAGGATATACTCTGCTTCTACGTAAAGGAAAGCTAATGTATTACCAATGAATCTTGCTGACATTCCCCTAATTGACCAACACGCGCACAACCTGTTACGACCTGAAATAGCTGCCCGTTATCCTTATGCTGCTGCTTTTACCGAAGGTTATGATTCGGAGATTATCAATTATCATGCCCGCCAAACTTTTTTTTATCGGCGCAGCCTCCGAGAGATTGCCAATTTATTAGAATGTGAAGCGCAGGAAACAGCAATTTTGGCACGTCGCGAAAGCTTGGGACTAGAAAATTTAACACAACTATATTTCAGCGCTGCCAACTTACAAGCAATTTATTTAGATGATGGATTGGAGTCAGAAAATATTTTGCCTCTATCATGGCATGAAAGATTTGTTTCAGTGCAAAGGATTTTGCGTTTGGAAGTATTAGCAGAACAGCTAATTCCTCAAATAGAAGATTTTGACGCTTTCCTCCAAACATTTAACAGCCAACTTGACCCGCCACCAAATGGAGTTGTCGCTTTTAAAAGCATTGTTTGTTACCGCACTGGTTTAGACATTCAACCTGTTGCTGTAGATGTGGCTGCTAGTAACTTTTATCACCTCAAACAACAGCTGCAAAATCAAGCTATGCGGCTTGTAAACAAACCGCTGATTGATTTTCTTTTACAACAAGCGTTATTAATTGCGGCTAAATATCGCCTACCAGTGCAATTGCATACTGGTTATGGCGATCCTGATTTAGATTTACGATTAGCGAATCCTTTGCATTTGCGATCGCTCCTAGAATCACCCCAATATCGCAATGCACCCATTGTACTGCTACATGCTTCCTATCCTTATATGCGAGAAGCTGGATATCTGGCTTCTGTTTACCCTCAAGTTTATTTAGATTTTGGTTTAGCAATACCATTTTTAAGTGTATCTGGAATGCGGGAGACAATACGCCAATTATTAGAATTAACTCCTACAAGTAAATTGATGTATTCCTCTGATGCACACTCAATTCCAGAGTTATATTACTTGGCCGCAAAATGGGGGCGTCAGCTGTTAAAAGAAGTGCTAGAACAAGCAATTCAAGATTCGGATATTACTACAACTCAAGCAGAAGCGATCGCATTTGCAATTTTACGTCAAAATGCCTTGGCTTTGTATCGGTGAGCGATTAGGCACCCTCGCGTTCACAATCCAAAATGGTATTAGTTACGTAATTTATTGCCATTGCCCAATGATGACAGTTGCAACTCAACCGCACTCAGGTAATATTCATCATTTATAACTTCTGCTGGTAACTTGTTAGCCTTAACACCAGCCTCAACTACATCTTTTGCAGTCACCTTTCCTATTTGGTATTCATATAACAAAGTGCCCATACTGGGAATACCCTGTCCTTCCAAATAACCTTGATAAGCCAGAAAGACAATATTGAAGGGTTTTAGATAACTGCCATTATTATTGACTGTTTGAGCGCCAGCAATTCCAGGTATAAAAGTAATAGAGGCAATAATTAGCGCAGAATTTATTAAAGCTGTGAATTTCATAAATTTATCCTCATCAGAAAGTTTTTTGTTTGCGCGAAAGTAGTTACAGCAATCCTAGATAATAGATTCTCAATATAATTCTGAGAGCTATATCAAAAAAGCAAAGAAGATGTTAGAAAATAATTTAGGATTACTGTAGCTAATATAAAATCTTAAAAATTACCAAACCCCATCATGTAATATGCAATAAAAGCAGTATCAAATGTTTTGAGGTAATTAACATTTGAAGAATATTGAGGTAAAATTTTCAAATTTCTGGCTGTGTTTGTTGATGTCTGATTGTTGTTATTTTTGACTTGCAAACATCTAGGAATTTTTAGCATAAAATCACTCCCCATAACAATATATTTAGACTTGATTAAAGAGTAAAAACGTTCTGTCGAGGCGTCATGACTCAGAATCATAATAGGCTCTCGACTTAGCTTTCACACCTATAATTTATACTTCACTCTTCTTGAAACCCGCTATATTTGGAATTATGGTATTTTCCAGTTTTTTTACTTGAATCAACAGCTAAAATTTAGCTTGGTTTTAGCTAATTAGATTGCCATAAGAATATGTTAGGAAAATCCTGAGATAAAAACAAATGTTTTTAGTTTTTAAATTAATAAATAAAAATGATGGAAGTTAATACTGAGATTGAAAAATTGACAATAAACCTCGCTAATATCGGGTTCGGTTAAAAACTTATCATTCTGACTGACAGGGAGAGAAGTCGGATTGCCAGAAGCCGACACCCTGAACTTCAGGGGAAGCGGAGAGTTTTGAATAGTAAGTAATGATCCGAACTTAATATAACTATTGATTTGAGTTTAAGTTAATTCTTTTGTAGGTCATCATCAACTTTAAAAAAATCTGCTGAAAGGATCATTTTTTCAGCGCCAAAGTCAAGCCATCGGCGATCGCAATTACACTTAGACTAACTCGCTCGTCTTGATGTAACTTCTGATTAAAAGCACGAATTCTTTTAGTTCTATTATCTTGGACTTGGGGGTTGGCAACTCTGCCCGACCAAAGGACATTATCGATCGCAATCAATCCCCCTGGACGTACTAATTGCAGCGATCGCTCATAATAGGCATCATAGTTGCTTTTATCTGCATCAATAAAAGCAAAATCAAAAGTTTCTGCTTCTCCTGTCGCCAATAGCCAATCTAAAGTATCCAAAGCGGGAGCGATGTGTAGCTGAATTTTATTTGCGACTCCTGCTTGTTGCCAATAACGCCGAGCGATCGCTGTAAATTCTTCACTAATCTCACAGGCTACTATCTTACCGTTCTTCGGTAACGCCAATGCCACCACTAAAGCACTATAGCCTGTAAAAACACCAATTTCCAAAGTTTTCTTTGCTCCCAACAACTGCACCAGCAATCCGAGAAACTGCCCTTGTTCGGGAGCAATCTGCATTCTACCTACTGGATGCTGGGCTGTTTCTTGCCTCAGTTGAGTTAAAATTTCCGGTTCTCGGAGAGAAATTGACAGTAAATAGTCATATAAATTTTGTTCGAGTCCTAGTGTTTGAGTTGTCATGATATTGGAGTATTGGTCATTGGGAGTGCTGTTAGCGGATAGCTATGGTTTAGCCCATTAAAAGTTAGGAGCTAGCAATTTTCCCCTCCGCTTCCCATTCCCCACCTCACAAGTAATATTAATTTATTTTTTCGTAATCCTTAATTACTTTTCTAGCTTAAGAATTTGAGCTTTTCGGCAATCATACACCTTCAATGGATGGGCTTTGTTAGCAAGTTCTGTAAAATGTTGGCAGAAAGCAAAACTCAACACACTAAGGTCAATATGCGATTACTACATACAATGTTGCGGGTGGGTAACCTTGAAGAGTCGTTAAAATTTTATTGTCAAGTTCTGGGTATGAAATTACTGCGGCGAAAAGATTATCCAGGAGGAGAATTTACCCTAGCTTTTGTGGGCTATGGTGATGAAAGCGATAATACAGTGATTGAATTAACTTACAACTGGGGAGTAGAAAAATACGAATTGGGTAATGCTTACGGTCATATTGCTCTTGGTGTTGATGATATTTACACTAAGTGTGAAGAAATTCGCAATCAGGGCGGTAAAATCGTGCGAGAACCAGGGCCAATGAAACATGGTTCAACAGTTATTGCTTTTGTAGAAGATCCAGACGGGTATAAAATTGAACTGATTCAACTGGGAACTCAAGGATCGGCCATCAAACAGGAATCACAAGAGCAACTTGTAAGTCAGTAATTCTCACAGTCATAATCTATATACTGTCATTGATGTGCGACATCAACAGCGTAGCCGTAGCCTGTCGTCGACATCGCTCCAGTAGCACCATTTGGCAAACTACGCTTATAACCGTGTTTTCGTTTTAAATTAGGGAATAGGTGGAGATTGGGTATTAGGGACTGGGGACTAGGGAATAGGAAATAGGAAATAAATATTATAGGAATACTTTCTCAGTACCAATCCCCAATCCCCAATCCCCAGTCCCCAATTCCCACTCCCCACTCCCTAAAATAAAAATCTCAAATCGAAAATTCTAAAAGATGCAACCTACAGATCCTAATAAATTTACAGACAAAGCCTGGGAAGCGATTGTTAAATCTCAAGATATAGTTCGTGCTTATCAACAACAGCAACTAGATGTTGAACATTTAATTATTGCCCTGTTAGAAGAACCCACTAGTTTAGCAATACGTATTCTGGCTCGGTCTGAAGTCGATCCAATCCGCTTGCAGCAACAACTAGAAGCCTTTACCCAACGTCAGCCGAAAGTTGGTAAAAGCGATCAGCTTTACCTTGGTCGCAGTTTAGATGTTTTACTAGACCAAGCCGAAGAAGTTAGAGCCAGGATGAAAGATTCCTACATTTCTGTGGAACACATGCTGCTAGCTTTTGCTGAGGATGAACGCGTTGGACGGCGGATACTCAAAGGCTTTAATGCGGATGCAGCAAAGTTAGAAGCTACGATCAAAAGTGTTCGCGGTAGCCAAAAGGTAACAGATCAAAATCCAGAATCCCGCTATGAAGCTTTACAAAAGTTTGGTAGAGACTTGACAGAACAGGCAAAATCTGGGAAGCTCGACCCGGTGATTGGACGGGACGACGAAATTCGCCGAGTAATTCAGGTGTTGTCTCGTCGCAGCAAAAATAATCCGGTATTGATTGGTGAACCAGGCGTAGGTAAAACTGCGATCGCTGAAGCTTTAGCACAACGAATGGTTAACGGTGATGTTCCCGAATCGCTGAAAAATCGCCAGTTAATCTCTTTGGACATGGGTAGTTTGATTGCTGGGGCTAAATACCGGGGTGAATTTGAAGACCGCTTGAAATCTGTACTCCGGGAAGTCATGGAATCAAACGGTCAAATCGTCCTATTTATTGACGAATTGCACACCGTAGTCGGCACAGGTTCCAATCAACAAGGGGCGATGGATGCGGGAAATCTACTCAAACCCATGCTGGCGAGGGGAGAACTGCGTTGCATTGGCGCCACAACCTTAGATGAGTTCCGCAAACACATTGAGAAAGATGCTGCCTTAGAACGCCGTTTTCAGCAAGTATTTGTCGATCAGCCAACTGTGGAAAATACTATTTCCATTCTTCGGGGCTTGAAAGAACGTTATGAAGTCCATCACAACGTCAAAATTTCTGATTCGGCTTTGGTAGCAGCAGCAACTTTGTCAGCACGTTATATTAGCGATCGCTTTTTACCAGATAAAGCCATTGACTTAGTAGATGAAGCAGCCGCACAACTGAAAATGGAGATTACCTCCAAGCCAGCCGAACTAGAAACCATCGATCGCCGCCTCATGCAGTTAGAAATGGAAAAGCTATCATTAGCTGGCGAAGAAAAGGGTACTCCGCAAACCAAAGAACGTTTGCAGCGAATTGAGCAAGAAATCGCCAATTTAACGGAAAAACAGCATATATTTAACGATCAATGGCAAGGTGAAAAGCAGCTATTAGAAGCGATAAGTGCTTTAAAGAAAGAAGAAGATGCGCTGCGAGTGCAAATTGAACAAGCAGAACGTGCCTATGACTTGAATAAAGCTGCCCAACTGAAGTATGGCAAATTGGAAGGAGTACAACGCGATCGCGAAGCCAAAGAAGCGAAACTTTTAGAAATTCAAAGCCTTGGTTCTACTTTGCTGCGCGAACAAGTCACCGAAGCTGATATTGCTGAAATTGTCGCCAAGTGGACAGGAATTCCCGTCAATCGCTTGTTGGAATCGGAACGCCAAAAATTACTCCAACTAGAAAGTCATTTGCATCAACGAGTCATCGGCCAAGAAGAAGCTGTAGAAGCCGTAGCAGCCGCAATTCGTCGCGCCCGTGCGGGAATGAAAGACCCCTCGCGTCCCATTGGTTCATTTTTGTTCATGGGGCCAACAGGCGTAGGTAAAACCGAACTCGCCCGTGCTTTAGCTCAGTTTCTCTTTGATTCTGACGATGCATTAATCCGCCTCGATATGTCTGAGTATATGGAAAAACACTCAGTTTCGCGGCTGGTGGGAGCGCCTCCTGGATACATCGGCTACGAAGAAGGCGGTCAACTTTCCGAAACAGTTCGCCGTCGTCCCTACTCAGTGGTGTTGTTGGATGAAGTCGAAAAGGCGCATCCCGATGTGTTTAATATTTTATTGCAGGTACTAGATGACGGCAGAATTACTGACTCTCAAGGGAGAGCAGTAGATTTTCGCAACACTGTTATTGTCATGACCAGTAACATTGGTAGCGAACATATATTAGATGTATCAGGTGATGATTCCAAGTATGAAACCATGCGGAAGCGGGTAATGGACAACTTGCGATCGCATTTTCGCCCCGAATTTCTCACCCGCATTGACGATTTAATTCTCTTCCATCCCCTCAGCCGTTCCGAAATGCGGCATATTATCCGCATTCAACTCAAACGGGTAGAAAATCTCCTCCGCGATCAAAAAATCTTCTTTGAAATCTCCCCAGGTGCTTGTGATTACCTCGTAGAAGCAGGCTATGACCCAGTTTACGGTGCCCGCCCACTCAAACGCGCAATTCAGCGAGAAGTAGAAAACCCCCTTGCTACCAAGTTATTGGAAAATACCTTTATTTCTGGAGACACGATTGTTATTGACAAAAGTGAAAACGGTCTGTCTTTCAGTAAAAAAGTGCCAGTGAAGGTGTCAGTAACACAGATTGCTACGTAGACCTGGTAAATAGGACTCGCAGTTCCCCCAGACAAAACCCCGAAGTCTGAGCAGAGGTTTCCTCTACTCAGACTTCTCTTTGTCCATCGCTCTTATGTAAAATACTCACTCCTTAATGAAGCTCAAAGACTCCTCGGCGAATATCAAAGACTCGTCCGCGAATATCAAAGACTCATTCACGAATATTAAAGACTCGTCCGCGAATATCAAAGACTCATTCACGAATATTAAAGACTCGTCCGCGAATATCAAAGACTCATTCACGAATAT